>JALZBI010000408.1 GCA_030947565.1 Actinomycetota bacterium | reverse complement strand
ACCGTCAGCCGCAGCTCGAGACTCAGCTCGAGGTCTGCGGCGTCGACGGTGAGAACGCCCGCGCCACCCGAGACGAAGCCCTCGACGGGCATACCGTCCACGGTGACCGCCGTGACCGAGAACCTCGGGGACCACCCGCGGCCACCGCGGGATCCGGCGAGTCCGGGCCGGCCGACCCACCCGGTGTGGTGCTCGGGCAGCAGGGCGACACGGGCGGGCACGTCGACCGTGTTGGGACCCACCACCTGCTGTTGTGCAGAGACCAGATCGGTCGCCAGGTCGGCGTCGAGCCGGCCCAGCGCCGCGCCCCAGTGGGCGACGACCGGCAGCCGGCCCTCCGGGACCGACACGACCAGGCCCACTCCCGCGGCCTCGAGCTGGACGACGACGGACGGGGGGGTGGGGGTCATGCGTCGGAAGTCTCCCATCGGCCGGAGACGACCGGCACCCGGCCCGGACGGCGGCCTCAGGCTCGGACGGCGGCCTCAGGCCCGGGCGGCCACCCGCGTCGCCATCGCCTTGACGCTGGGAGCCAGCGACACCTCGCTGTCGAGCATCGTGCGCATCTGCTCGGGGGTTGCCGAGTCCTGGGCCACCATCTCGATGGTTACCGGATGCGACGGGCGCAGCAGGCGCTGGAGGTGGTCGCCGGCCTGCACCTTCCCTTCCTGCACGACCCGGCACATCGCCCCGGTGCGGCCGGACCGCCGGAACTCGAGGTGGAAGTCCGGGATCTCCATCCGGAGGGCGAGGTTCTCGCAGGGGGTGCGGATGCGGCGGACCTCGAGCACGAGGTCATCGCCGACCTGCCAGCGCTCGCCGAACCGGGCGCCGGTCACGTCGAGGCCGGTGGTGCGCAGGTTCTCGCCGAACAGCCCCGGGGGGATCTCGCGGTCTAGCCGGGCGGCCCACCACTGCGCGTCCTCGTCGGCGTAGACGTAGACCGCCCGGTCGCGCCCGCCGTGGTTCTTGTCGATCTGCTGGTCGCCGTCCAGACCGAGCGGACCCACCTGGACCGGCCCGGGCGCGGGTCGCTTGTCGATCGCGGTCCGGTGGTAGAAGCCGTCGCGCAGCTCGTGGACGACGTTGACGGCCTGGACGACAGCGGTGCTCATGGCCCTCAGCGTCTCACCGGTGGCCTCGGCGTGGGGAGAGCCTGAGTGACCTCCGTGGCGCGCCCGCCGTCCGGGCGGCTCGCGTGCCCTATTCTCCGGCTGTGACCGCCTCCCGCGTCGAGCCCCGGCCCCTGGCGGTCTCGGTGATCGGGGCCTCCGGACGGATGGGCTCGCAGGTGTGCGAGTCGGTCGGCAGCGCTACCGATCTGCGGATCGCCGGCGCCTACGACCTGGGGGACGACCTCGGAGACCTCGGCGGCGCAGACGTCGTGGTCGAGTTCTCGGTACCCGATGCGTCACCGGCCAACGTCGCTGCGTGCGTCGCGCAGGGGGTGCATGTGGTCGTCGGGACCACGGGTTGGGACGAGGCACGGCTCGAGCGGCTGCGCCGGCAGATCGCCGAGGCCCCGCCATCTCGGTCGGGCACGGGGGTGGGCGTGCTCATCGCGCCGAACTTCGCCATCGGCGCGATCCTGATGATGGGCTTTGCCGCCCAGGCCGCCCGCTTCTACGACTCCGTCGAGGTCATCGAGCTGCACCACCCCGACAAGGTCGACGCCCCGTCCGGCACCGCGGCGCGGACCGCTCGGCTGCTTGCTGCCGCTCGCGCCGAGGCCGGCCTCGGAACCGTGCCCGACGCGACCCGGCAGGATCCCGACGGCGCGCGTGGGGCGCGCGTCGACGGCATACCCGTGCACTCGGTACGGCTGCGTGGCCTCACCGCCCACCAGGAGGTGCTGCTGGGCAACGCCGGTGAGCAGCTGACCATCCGGCACGACTCGTTCGACCGCGGCTCGTTCATGCCCGGGGTGCTGGAGGGCGTGCGTCGGGTGGCCGACCACCCGGGGCTGACCGTCGGTCTGGAGCACTACCTGGGCCTAGCGACGGGCGGCTGAGCGTCACTCCAGGAGGGTGCGACCGTCGTCGTCGATCCGCCAGAACGGGTTGTGCGCCACCTCCCAACGGTGTCCGTCGACGTCGGCGAAGACCCCGTGGTAACCGCCCCAGTCGGTCTCACCCGCCGGCACCGTGATCGACCCGCCCTCCCGCTCGGCGCTGTCGAGCAGGCTGTCCACCTCCTCCCGCGACCGCACGTTGTGGGCCAGGGTGATGCCGCCCCACCCACCCGAGTCGCTCACGCCGGAGTCGGCCGCCAGGTCGGCGCGGCCCCAGAGGGCGAGGACGAACCCGCCGACCTGAAAGAAGACGACCTCGTCGGTCGGCCCGGTCGCGGCCCAGCCCAGGCGCTCGTAGAACCGCCGCGCCCGGTCGAGGTCGGCCACGCCGAGGGTGATCGCACTGATGCGTTGCTCCATGACCATGACGCTAACGGCGGGCGCCGACAGCGGGGGACCGCCGTTGTGCGGCGGGTTCGTCAACCCCACCCGAGATGGCGCAGGCCCGCTGCCGTCAGCGCCGCCAGCAGGACGACGACGATGAAGGGCGCCCGCAGCAGCAGGGCCACCACGGCCACGGTGAGCCCAGCGGCCCGGGCGTCGACGGTGAGCCCGTGTCCGGTCGAGGCGAAGGTCTGCACGACGACGAGGGCCGTGAGGAGCGCGACGGGCAGCAGACCCGTCACTCGGCGCACGCGCATACCCGACAGCCACCGGTCGGGCACGAGGTAACCGGCGAGCTTGAGTAGGTACGCCGCACCGCAGGCCGCGAGCACGGTGACCCACTGGCTCACGCGGGGGTCCCTGTCGTCGTCGCCTCCGGGCCGTCGGTATCCGGACCGGCGGCCTCCGGACCGGCGGCCTCCGGACCGGCGGCCTCCGGACCGGCGGCCTCCGGACCGTCGCGCCGCGGGACGAGCCCGACGAC
>JALZBI010000090.1 GCA_030947565.1 Actinomycetota bacterium | reverse complement strand
ACACCGACATCGAGATGTCGCCTTGGTGGGTGGTGGAGTCAGACGACAAGCGGACCGCTCGCATCAACGTCATCGCCCACCTGCTCAGCTCCATCCCCTACCACGACGTCAAGGCACCGACGGTGACCATCCCCAAGCGGCCGAAGCGCACCGAGGCCGAGCGGCCGCCCAAGGAGACCCAGCGGTTCGTCCCGGACGTCGCGAACGCCGGCTAGCCGGCATACGCCGACCCGGCTCGAGCGGTCAGGCGCTGAGGCGTTGCTTGACCTCGATGACGCTGGGGTTGGTGGCCGCACTTCCGTCGGGGAAGAGCACCGTGGGCACGGTCTGGTTGCCGCGGTTGACCTGCTCGACGAACGTCGCACTCGCCGGGTCGCTCTCGATGTCGACCTCGGTGTAGGCGATGCCCTCGCGGTCCAGCTGGCTCTTGAGGCGTCGGCAGTAACCGCACCAGCTCGTGCTGAACATCGTCACGGTGCCGGCGTCGGGCGTCTGTACGGTCATGGAACGGTCAACGGCGAGACCCGGGGAATCCTTCCCCCCCGACGCGTGTTCGAGCCCACATGACGACAGTGCCCGACGACCTTTCCGCCCTGCTGACCAGTCCGGGCAACGCCACCCTGGCGACCATCCGCCGCAGCGGCCTGCCCCAGCTGTCGGTCGTCACCTTCGCGTGGTACCCCGACGAGGACGGCCGCGCCCTCGTGCGGATCTCGACGACCGACGGCCGGGCCAAGGTCGCCAACCTCCGTCGCGACCCGCGGGCATCGCTCCTCGTGCAGCAGGGCTGGGCGTATGCCGCGGTCGAAGGGTCCGTGGAGCTCTCACCGGTCAGCGCTGACGGGCACGACGACACCGTCGAGGAGCTCGTGCAGCTCTATCGCGACGCCAATGGGGAGCACCCCGACTGGGACGACTACCGCCGCGCCATGGTCGAGGACCGGCGGCTCGTCGTGCGGCTCGTCGTGGACCGGGCCTACGGGATAGCGCGCTGACCCCGGCTGTCCCCAAGCGCGTACGCCCGGCGCCGGACGTCGGGGGCCGGACCTAGACTCGACGACGTCATGACCGAGGCCCCCGCATCCCCGCTCGGCCACCTGGGTGCAGCGATCAGCCCCGACGACGTCCTCGAGGCGCTCGACCCCGAGCAGCGCGAGGTCGCCGCCTCCCCGCTGGGCCCGATGTGCGTGCTGGCCGGCGCGGGCACGGGCAAGACCCGGGCGATCACCCATCGCATCGCCTACGGGGTGCACTCGGGCGCCTACCAGCCTCAGCGGGTGCTCGCGGTCACCTTCACGGCGCGGGCGGCCGGTGAGATGCGCACCCGGCTCCGCGACCTCGGGACCGCCGGGGTCCAGGCCCGCACGTTCCACGCAGCGGCCCTGCGTCAGCTGCACTTCTTCTGGCCGCAGGCGGTCGGCGGCGCCGCCCCCGAGGTGCTGCCCTACAAGGCGCCCGTGGTCGCCGAGGCCGTCTCACGGCTACGGATGCAGTTCGACCGCACCGCCATCCGCGACCTGGCCGCGGAGGTCGAGTGGGCCAAGGTCAACCTGCTCACCCCCGAGACGTATGCCGCCAAGGCCCGGGGCGCGGGGCGCGACCCCGCCGGCATCGACCTGCGCGAGATGAGCCGGGTCTGGGAGACCTATGAGCAGTGCAAGTCACAGCGCGGAGTCATGGACTTCGAGGACGTGCTCCTGCTCACCGCCGGGATCCTGGCCGACCGCGACGAGATCGCCCGCACGGTGCGAGGCCAGTACCGCCACTTCGTCGTCGACGAGTACCAGGACGTCAACGCCCTGCAGCAGCGGCTGCTCGACCTCTGGGTGGGCGAGCGCGACGACGTCTGTGTCGTCGGCGACCCCGCTCAGACGATCTACTCGTTCACCGGCGCGTCGCCCCACCACCTCCTGCAGTTCCCGAGGCGCTACCCCCAGGCGCAGGTCGTCCGGCTGGTTCGCAACTACCGCTCCACACCCCAGATCGTGGGGCTGGCCAACCTCGTCTCCCGGGCCCAGGCGTCGACGGCGTCCACCAGCCCGGGTTACGTCGAGCTCGTCGCCGGCCGGCCGGCCGGCCCCGCCCCGTCCTTGACCCCACACCTCGACGACCCGGCCGAGGCGGCCGCCGTGGCCTCGGACATCGCTCGGCTCGTGGCCGGTGGTCATCCCGCGTCGGAGATCGCCGTGCTGATGCGCACCAACGCCCAGTCGGAGGCGCTGGAGTCGGCGCTGGCGGGCGCCGACGTGCCCTACCTCGTCCGCGGCGGTGAGCGCTTCTTCTCCCGGGCCGAGGTCCGCCGAGGGGTCCTGCTGCTGCGTGGCGCCGCCCGGAGCGACGACGGCTCCGTGGCGCTGCCCGACCTCGTGCGCGATGTGCTCGCGGGGGCCGGCTGGACCCCGACCGCCCCGAGCAGCGGCGGCGCCGTCCGCGAGCGGTGGGAGTCCCTCACGGCGCTCGCCACCCTGGCCGACGACCTCGTCACGGTCTCGCCCCAGGCCCGGGTCGACGACCTCGTCCGCGACCTCGACGAGCGGATCGCCGCGCAGCACGCGCCGGCCGTGCAGGGCGTGACCCTCGCAACGCTGCACGCAGCCAAGGGCCTGGAGTGGGACACGGTCTTCCTCGTCGGCTGCAGCGACGGGTTCATCCCCATCACCATGGCCGAGGGCGCGGCCGCCATCGAGGAGGAGCGACGCCTGCTCTACGTCGGGGTGACCCGGGCGGGCCGCGACCTGCGGCTCAGCTGGTCGGCCGCCCGTAACCCCGGCGGTCGGGCGTCCCGCCGCCCGTCACGCTTCCTCGACGTGGCCGCCTCGGTGCTGGGCGACGGAGCACGGTCCGGCGCCAAGGGCCCCGGCGGCGGCACGGGTGCGAGTCGCGGGGGTCGCGCGACGACCCCTAAGCGCAGCGCCCCGGCGACCTGCCGGGTCTGCCGGACGGAGCTCACCACCGCCGCCCAGCGCAAGGTGGGCCGCTGCGACGACTGCCCGCCCACCTACGACGAGAAGACGTTCGAGGCCCTGCGCACCTGGCGGCTGGCCGTCGCCCGGGCGACGTCCGTGCCGGCCTACGTCGTCTTCACTGATGCCACGCTGACGGCGATCGCCGAACGACGCCCCGAGTCCCTCCCCTCACTGGCCCAGATCTCGGGCGTCGGCGCCCGGAAGCTCGATGCCCATGGTGGTGCCGTGCTCGAGGTCCTCGGTGGGGCTGACCCGGAGACAGTTGCTGAAAAAGCAATGGGCACAACGGAATCGACGGCGGCAGCCGGTCTCGGCCAAAATTAGTGGCGGGAGTTCCGTAAAAGAGGTTGGTGCCCGTCGGGGCTGAGGTCTAACCTCGTCCTACGTGCACGCGCGGGTCCAGGCGACCCGCCGTGGCCCTAGAGCAGACGGAGAGGAGGGGTGGCCCTGATGGAGAACACCATGACGATGACTGGCGCGGTCGAGATGACCGGCGCCTTTCCGCGCGTCTGGAGCGAGTCCACGCAGCCGCTGACCCGCCGTCTCGCGGTCGTCCAGGCTCCGGTTGCGGGGACGACTCTGCCCATCTCCGGTCTCGGCCACGTCAACCAGGCCGCCCAGGGCATCGCCATCACGGCCCACATGGCCGCCAAGGCTCGCATCGCCGGCACCACCGACAACTACATGGATGTCACCTCCCTCCGCACCCGGAGACCACCCGTCTGACCCTCAGACACCGGTCTCACCTCCAGGCCGCGGAACCCGACATCCGGGATCCGCGGCCTTTCTGTTTGTCCGGCCGCTCCCACCACCAGCAGCGACCACCACCCGACACGACAGACACGACAGAAGGCCCGAGATGACCACCACCGCGAGGCGCACCCACCCGCATCACCAGCAGCGGGGACCGGCGCACCGAGACAAGGCCGCACCACCCCGACGGGACCACACCCAGGAGCACCCGCCGGGACGAAGGAGAGAGGGGGCTGACGAGATGACCGCGACGACCACGACGACCACGACGACCACGACAACCGCGACGACCATGCTGAGCGCGCTGCACGACATCAAGGCCGACGCCGAGGCGGAGGGTCTGACGATCCCGTGCCGCGAGTACGACGCCGAGCTCTGGTTCGCCGAGCGGCCGGATGACGTCGAGTTCGCCAAGGCCCTCTGTGTCACCTGCCCGGCACTCACCCAGTGCCTCGCCGGGGCACTCGAGCGGCGCGAGCCGTGGGGCGTCTGGGGCGGACAGCTCTTCGTCCAGGGCGACGTCGTCGCTCGCAAGCGTCCCCGAGGACGGCCCCGCAAGAACCCCGTCGCCGCATAGCGCGGCCTCCCCGCAAGAGAAGGCAGCCCGGCGCATCAGATGCCCGGGCCGCCCATCCTGTGCCCACGAAGGACACCCACCCACGAGCACGAAGGACCCGCGAGATGTATCCCACCCAGGACTTCACGTCCAGCAAGGCCGACCAGCAGGAGCGGATGCGCTCCAGGCCCGTCATCGGCATCCGTCGGAGCGCCCGGTTGATCGCGATCGAGATCCGTCGGTCGCGAGGCGCGGACCACCGTCGGTGACCCGGTCCGCCGCCGTGCGGACCACCGGCACCGTCCCGGGGGCGGGGAGATCAGCTGATCTCCCCGCCCTCCTTCCGTCGTGCGTCAACGCGACCGACCCGCCCGCGTCGGCCCCGCCCGGTAGCGTCCGGGCCATGCCCCGCCTCGACCTGCGCCGCGCCGTCGCCGCGCTCACCACCGCTGAGCTGGCCCCCGTCGTCGACCTCGTCGTCTGGGCCGAGGACACCAAGGGCACCAGGGACACCGCGGACACCGAGGACACCGACGGCGAGCGGGTCGCCTGTGTCGCCAGCCATCTGGGTGAGGCCACGCTCCGGCCGGGCGGCTCGGCCGATGTCGTACGCGGCGTCAACCCGGTCGCGTCGCAGGACCCGATGGCCTTCTTGCCGTATGCCGCGGAGGTCGAGAGCCCCAGCCCGGCCCGCAGCCTCGACAACGCCTACCCGTATGCCGCCGAACGGATCCTCTCGCTCTTCGCCGACCCGGCCCGCAGCCCCGACCTCGCCGTCGTCCACACTCCCCGACACTTCTTCCCCGACGAGGGCGGCCACGTCGGCGAGCACGGCTCGCTGGACGTCATCCAGTCGCGCGCCCCGCTGCTCCTGGCCGGCATGGGGGTGCGGCGCCTCGGCCCCGTGGACGAGCACGCCCGGCTCGTGGACGTCGGTCCGACCATGGCCTACCTGGCGGGCGTCCCGGAGGCGCAGATCGCCGATGCGGCGGGCGAGCCCCTAGACGGCCGGGTGCTGCACGCATACCTCGATCCGGGGCGCCGACCCCGCGCGGTGGTGGGGATCCTGTGGGACGGCGCACCCAGCGGTGACCTGCTGCACCTCGCCGAGACCGGTGAGCTGCCGAACGTGGCCCGGCTGCTCGAGTGGGGGACGGCGCTGCGGGGCGGGGCCGTGGCCGAGTTCCCGAGCGTCACGCTGACCAACCACACGTCGATCCTCACGGGGCTGGGACCCGGCCGGCACGGGGTGCTCGGCAACGTGTTCTACGACCGAGAGACTGGTGAGCGCGTCGTACCCAACGACGAGACGACCTGGCACCGGTCGGCGGAATGGCTCCGCCCGGGCGTGCGCACGGTCTTCGAGATGGTCAACGAAAACACTGCAGCACAAGGGTTTCCGCGCACTGCGTCGGTCGACGAGGCCATCGACCGTGGCGCCGACTACTCGACGATGGCTCTGGTCCGGGAGAGCGGCAGCGGCACCGGAGCGGGCGGTCTCGGTGACCGGCTGCCCCCGGCCGCCGACTCGCCGTTCCTGGGTGACCCGTCCTTCCTCGACGACGGGTACTTCCGCTGGGGCGTGAGCGTCGACGACCTGGGGCTCGAGCAGGTCCGGCAGCTGTTCGCCGACCCGGCGACCATCCCGCGGCTGACCTGGTGGGCCAACGTCGTCACCGACGCGGGTCACCACGGCGCCGGCCCGCGCTCGCCGATGGCCCGGGACGCGCTACGGCAGGCCGACGCCCGGCTCGGGGCCTTCCTCGACCAGCTGACCGCGTCGGGCGTCATCGACGACGTGGCCTTCCTGCTCACGGCCGACCACGGCTTCGAGGGCTCCGACCCGTCGGTGACCGGGTCGTGGCGGCCCGCGCTGGAGGCGCTCGGGGTTCCGTTCCGCGACGAGGGGCCAGGCTTGGTCTACCTGCTGTGAGGGGTTCGCTGCGGCGCGCGTGTCGAACCGTAAGGTGGCGAACATGCAGGCCTCTCTCCACATCGCCCAGGACCAGGCCGCCGACGAGGTGCTGAGCACCGACCCGTTCGCCCTGCTGACCGGCATGCTCCTCGACCAGCAGTTCCCGATGGAGCGCGCGTTCGCCGGGCCGGCCAAGGTGCTGGAGCGGTTCGGCACCCTCGACCCGGCGGCCATCGCCGCGGCCGACCCCGAGGCGTTCGCGATGATGTGTGCGACCCCGCCGGCGGTGCACCGCTATGGCCGGTCGATGGGCGGCCGGATCCAGGAGCTCGCCCGGATCGTCGTCGCCGACTACGACGGAGACACGGAGCGGCTCTGGTCGGAGGCCGACAGCGGCGCCGACCTCCTGGCTCGGCTGAAACGGCTCCCGGGGTTCGGCGACCAGAAGGCCCGCATCTTCACCGCCCTCGTCGGCAAGCAGCTGGGGGTGCGCCCCGACGGATGGGAGCAGGCCGCCGGCGCCTACGCAGAGAGTGGGTCGTTCCGCTCGGTGGCCGACGTCGTCGACCAAGACTCCCTTGAGAAGGTCCGAGCGTTCAAGAAGGAGCAGAAGGTGGCGTCTCGACCGTGAGCGCCCACGAGCCTCGGGCCCACCAACGGGCGTTGGTCCACCCGAGACCCGGTCTCGGGACAGTCCCAGCGACCAACGCCCGCTCCCGTGCACACGAGGCGGACGAGAGAGACAGGCTCACCCCACGGGATCGCCGACCGGGGGCAGGTCGACGCCCGGCAGGTACGCCGCGACCGTCTCGCGCCCGTGGACCTCACCGTTGATCTGGCAGAGCACGCCGATCCCGCCCAGCCAGACCCGGTGGATGAGGAGGTACTCGGCGGGCAGGTTGAGCCGCATCCCCACGGTGTAGTTGGGGCGCCTCGGGTCGTTGATCTGCTGGAACACGTCACGGATCCACGGCCGGGAGAACCGGAAGGTGTCGCTGCGCAGCGGGTCGATGAACGGCTCGAGGTACTCCAAGAGCCGGTCGGCGTCGACGTCCATGCCGGGCCGCACGAACCCGGTCTCACGCAACCCTTCCAGGGTCCCGGCCGCGTCGCCGTCGACGGCCAGGGTGAGGAACCGGCCCATCTCCTCCGGAAGCCCGTGGGGGAGGCGCTTGACGGCGCCGAAGTCCATGACACCCAGGCGCCCGTCGGGCATGAGCCGGTAGTTGCCCGGGTGCGGGTCGGCGTGGAGCAGCCCGACCCGGTCGGGGCCGGTGAGGAGGAACTCCATGTAGCGCTGGGCGGCGGCGTCGCGCTGGGCCGGGGTGCCGGACGAGATGACCTGGGACAGCGGCATGCCGTCGATCCACTCGCTGACGATCACCCGCTCGCCGAACTTGACGACGTGTGGGATGAGCACGTGCTCGTCGCCGTCGAAACCCGTGGCGAACTTCTCCTGAGCCTTGGCCTCGAGCCGGTAGTCCAGCTCCTCCGCCATCCGGCCGCGCAGCTCGTCGAGGATCGGCCTGATGTCGAGGCCGGGCACCCAGAGGGTGGCCATCCGGGCGACCCGCGACACCTGAGCCAGGTCGCTCAGCAGGGCCGGGCCGGCACCGGGGTACTGCACCTTGACCGCGACCGGACGACCGTCGCGCCACACGCCGCGGTGCACCTGCCCGATCGACGCCGCAGCGACCGGCACGTCGTCGAACTCGAGGAAGCTGCGTCGCCACCGCGGCCCCAGCTGTTCCGCCAGCACCTTGTGCACCGTCTCTGCGGGGAGCGGCGGAGCGCTGTCCTGCAGCTTGGTCAGCATCGCGCGGTAGGGCGCGGCCAGCTCCTCGGG
>JALZBI010000089.1 GCA_030947565.1 Actinomycetota bacterium | reverse complement strand
CGCCACACGTCCTCGCGGAACGGGGTGCGGGCGTACTGCTTGACCGAGTCGTAGACGACCTGCCCGAAGTCCTGGTCGGCCCAGTCGCGGCGGGCGAACCCAACGAGGGCGAAGCCTGGCGGGAGCAGGCCGCGGTTGGCGAGGTCGTAGATCGCCGGCATGAGCTTCTTGCGGGCTAGGTCACCCGTCACGCCGAACATGACCATGCCGCACGGGCCGGCGATGCGAGGTAGCCGCCGGTCCCTCGCGTCGCGAAGGGGGTTGTGTCCCGCGGCGATCCGGGCCGGACTCACGAGTTCCCGTGTCCGGCGTCGGCGGCCCCGGCCGTCGTGGCCCGGACGCCGAAGACCTTCTCCACCTGGGCCAGCCCGGCGTCGTGGTCCGTGAGGTGCAGCTGCAGGACCGGGCGGCCGTGGTCGGCCAGCACCGCGGCGTCGCCCCCGGCCTGCGCGGTGATGAAGTCGCCGAAGGTGAACTCCCGCCCGGGGATCGACAGATCCTCGTGCGGCACGGTCGTGATCTGGAGGTAGACCCCGACGGCCGGCCCGCCCTTGTGGAACTGACCGGTCGAGTGCAGGAAGCGGGGGCCCCAGCCGAACGTCGTCGGCCGTTCGGTGCGCAGCGCGATCGCTCGCCGGCACTGGGCCAGCGAGGCGTCCTCGAGACGGTCGAGGTAGGCCATGACGGCGACGTAGCCCTGGGTGGGGTCGAGCTGCGCGAAGAGCGCGTCCAGAGCACCGGCGATCGTCGTCGCTCCAGCCAGCCAGTCACCGTCGCCGCCCATGGTGCGGATCTCGACGGCGCCGTCGGTCGCGGCGGGCGCGGCGGCGGACGACAGGCCCTTGTCGAGCAGCTCGCGGGCCGCGGCCTTCGCGCTCTCGACGTCGGGCTGGTCGAAGGGGTTGATGCCGAGCAGCCGGCCGGCCGCGACGACGGCGACCTCCCACATGAGCATCTGGGCCCCGAGCGACCCGCCGACGGTGACCTCCGACCGGGTCGCGTCGACCTCCACGAGGTCGGTGTCGCTCGACTCGGGCTCGTCGTCGTCGGTGCCGACGAGGCGGGCCACGGTGATGTCGGCGGCCGGCCAGCGCACCTCGGGGTCCTGGTCGTCACTGAGGACCACGGGCAGGATGCCGGTGCCGTTCTTGCCGGTCGACTCGGCGATGAGCTGCTCGGCCCAGTCGGCGAACCCGACGATGCCGGAACCGTCGTCGACGATGGCCAGCTTGTCACGCAGGGGGCTCGTCGCGCCGAGGGCCGCTCCGAGTCGCAGCGCGGGGTTGGCGTCGTCGTCGGCGGCGAGGAGGTCGGCCACGGACTCGGCATCGTCGAGCAGCGCCTCGATATCGACGCCGGCGAGGCCGCTGGGCACCAGCCCGAACGCGGTGAGAGCGGAGTAGCGGCCGCCCACATCGGGGTCGGCGTTGATGACGCGGTAGCCGGTCCCGCGGGACGCCTTGTCCAGCGGGCTTCCCGGGTCGGTGACGACGACGATCCGCTCGGTGGGGTCGATCCCCGCGTCCGTGAAGGCGCCCTCGTAGGCGCGCCGCTGAGAGTCGGTCTCGACGGTGGAACCCGACTTGCTCGACACGACGACGACGGTGCGGTCGAGCTGGTCCTTCAGCGCCGCCCGCACGTAGTCGGGGTCGGAGGAGTCGAGGACGACCAGGGGCTTGCCCTCCGTGGCGCAGATGACCTCAGGCGCGAGCGAGGACCCGCCCATGCCGCAGAGGACGACGTGGTCGATCCCCTTCTCGGCGAGCTGGTCCCGCAGCGCGGCGACCTCACCGACGAGGGGCCTGGAGCTGCGAGGCAGAGAGACCCAGGAGAGCCGCTTGGCCGACTCGGACTCGGCGTCGGGTCCCCAGAGGGTGGCATCCTTGGCGAACAGCTTGGACGCGAACTGATCCTCGACGAGGCGGGGCACGGCGTCGGCGATGGCATCCGCGGCCGGACCGGACGCGGATACGGAGAGTGCGGTCACTTGGCGGCAGCCTTCTCGAGGTTGGCGGCGGCCGAGGTGAGCAGCTCGCCCCAGGCCTTCTCGAACTTGTCGACGCCTTCCTTCTCAAGCACCTGGACGACGTCGTTGTAGGACACCCCGATGGCGTCGAGGTCGTCGAGCACCTTCTGCGCGTCGGCGTAGTGGCCGGTGATGGTGTCACCGACGATCTCGGCGTGGTCCGCGGTTGCGTCGAGCGTCTTCTCGGGCATCGTGTTGACCACGCCTTGGGCGACGAGGTCGACGACATACATCGTGTCGCGGTAGGCCGGGTCCTTGACACCGGTCGAGGCCCAGAGCGGCCGCTGTGGGCGGGCCCCCTCCGCCTCGAGGCTCTTCCAGCGCGGGGTGGAGAACACCTCTTCGTAGGCCTGGTAGGCCAGGCGTGCGTTGGCCACGCCCGCCTTCCCCTTCAGGGCCTTGGCCTCGTCGGTGCCGATGGCGTCGAGACGCTGGTCGATCTCGGTGTCGACGCGGGAGACGAAGAACGAGGCGACCGACGCGATCTTGGCGAGGTCCTTACCCGCCTGGTGGGCCTGCTCGAGGCCGGTGAGGTAGGCGTTCATCACTGCGCGGTAGCGCTCCAGGCTGAAGATCAGCGTGACGTTGACACTGATGCCGTCGCCGATCGCCGAGGTGATGGCCGGCAGGCCCTCGAGGGTCGCCGGGATCTTGATGAGGACCTGGTGGCGGTCGACGGCGTCACGCAGCTGCTTGGCCTGCGCGATGGTCCCCTCGGTGTCGTGGGCGAGGCGGGGGTCGACCTCGATGGAGACCCGGCCGTCGACGCCGTCCGTGGCGTCGAAGACGGGCTTCATGATGTCGCAGGCGTTGCGCACGTCGTCGGTCGTCATCGCGAAGACCGCGTCCTCGACGTTCTTTCCCGCCTTGGCGAGCTTCTCGAGCTGGTCGTCGTAGGCGGTGCCGATGGACATCGCCGCCTGGAAGATCGACGGGTTGGTCGTCACGCCCACGACGTTGCGCACCTTGACCAGCTCGGCAAGGTTGCCCGAGTCGAGGCGGTCTCGAGAGAGGTCGTCGAGCCAGATGGAGACGCCGGCGTCGGAGAGGGTCTGCAGGTTGTCGTTCGTCATGATGATGTGCTCCCTTGGTGCTGCGAGTTGTCCGGCGGGTTTCTCGGTGGTCGGCTGATCGGTGGGCACGTGACCCCCGGGTCAGCGCGCGTCGGCAGCGACTTTCTTGGCCGCCGACTTCTCGGGGCCGGTGTCGGTCACCGCTCCGTTGGTCGCTGCTCGAGGGTCGACGTCGGTGACCTGAGCGACGCCGTTCTGGGAGCGGGCCGCCTTGATGGAGTCCTTGGCTGCGCGCACCGTCGCCTCCGGGGTGATGCCGAACTCCCGGAACAGCGTCTTGTAGTCGGCGGACGCACCGAAGTGCTCGAGGCTGACGATCCGGCCGGCGTCACCCACGTAGTCGCGCCAACCCATGCCCACGGCGGCCTCGATGCTCACCCGAGCGCGGACCGACGGTGGCAGGACCTTGTCGCGGTAGCCGCGTGACTGCCGCTCGAACCACTCCCGGCACGGCATGGAGACCACTCGTGTCTTCACTCCCGAGGCCTCCAGCTTCTCGCGAGCGTCCACCGCGATGCTGACTTCTGATCCCGTGGCGATAAGAATGACGTCCGGGTCGGTCTTGCCGCCCTTGCTGCCGACGCCGGCCTCGACAAGGACGTAGGCGCCCTTGGCCGCCTCCGACGCTTTTCCGAACGTCTTACGGTCGTAGACCGGCACGTTCTGCCGGGTGAGGATCAGGCCGGCGGTGCGGGCGTTGCGCAGGATGGCTCCCCACACGGCGGACGTCTCGTTGGCGTCCGCGGGCCGGACCACGTCCAGCGCGGGCATCGCGCGAAGGGCAGCGAGGTGCTCCACCGGCTGGTGCGTGGGGCCGTCCTCACCGAGCCCGATCGAGTCATGGGTCCACACGAAGGTGACCGGCGCCTCCTGAAGTGCGGCCAGGCGTACCGCTCCTCGCATGTAGTCGGAGAAGACGAGGAAGGTGCCGCCGTAGGGGCGGGTCAAACCCTCGAGGGCGATGCCGTTGAGGATGCAGCCCATCCCGAACTCGCGGATGCCGAAGTGGAGGGTCCGACCCCCGGGGCCGCCCGGCCACTCCTCGGTCTGCTTGTCGGTGGGGATGAAGGACGCCTGACCCTCCATGGTCGTGTTGTTGGACTCGGCGAGGTCGGCCGACCCGCCCCAGAGCTCTGGCATGACCTCGGCGAGACCGTTGAGCACCTTGCCGGAGGCCGCCCGGGTCGACATCCCCTTGTCGACGTCGGCCGGGAAGGTGGCGAGCGCCTTGTCCAGCCCGTCGGGCACCTCGCCGTTCACAAGCCGCTCCAGAAGCGCTGCACCGTCGGGGTGGCCCTTGCGCCAGGCCGCGAACCGCTTGTCCCAGGCCTTGTGCGCCTGCTTGCCGCGCGCGCCCACCTTGCGGGCGTGGGCCAGCACCTCCCGTTCCACCGGGAAGGGCTTGTCAGGGAAGCCGAGAATCTCGTGGGTGGCCTTGACCTCGTCAACGCCCAGGGCCGAGCCGTGCGCCTTGCCGGTGTCCTGCTTGTTCGGCGCCGGCCAGCCGATGATCGTGCGCAGGATGACGATCGACGGCTTGTTGGTGATCTTGCGTCCCGCCTCGATGGCGGCGAGCAGCTCGTCGACGTCTTCGACGTAGTGGTGACCGCCCTTGCCGTCGGCGGCGTCCTTCCGCCAGTCGACCGTACGGACGTCCCAGCCATAGGCCTCGTAGCGCATGCCGACGTCCTCGGAGAACGAGATGTTCGTGTCGTCCTCGATAGAGATGTGGTTCTGGTCGTAGATGAGCGTGAAGTTGCCGAGCTCCTGGTGTCCGGCCAGCGAGCAGGCCTCGTGCGTGACGCCTTCCATCATGTCGCCGTCGGACGCGAGCGCGTAGATGTGGTGGTCGAAGACGCTCTGTCCCGGCTTGGCATCGGCGTCGAGCATGTAGCGCTGCCGCCGCTGGGCGAAGGCCATCCCGACCGCGGAAGCCAGCCCCGACCCAAGAGGCCCCGTGGTGATCTCCACGCCCTTGGTGTGGTGGACCTCGGGGTGGCCCGGCGTGAGGCTGCCCCAGGTGCGCAGGGCCTTGAGGTCGGAGAGCTCGAGGCCGTAGCCGGCGAGGTAGAGCTGGATGTACTGCGTGAGGCTCGAGTGGCCGCAGCTCAGGACGAACCGGTCGCGGCCGAGCCAGGCCGGGTCGGCTGGGTCGTGGACCATGAGGTTCTGGTAGAGAAGGTAGGCGACCGGCGCCAGGGACATCGCGGTGCCGGGGTGGCCGTTGCCCACCTTCTGCACGGCGTCGGCGGCCAGCAGGCGCACCGTGTCGACCGCGCGGACGTCGAGATCGGTCCACCCGGCCTTCGTGGCCAGGGGCTGCGCGAGCTCCGGACTGCGCTTCGCCAGGACGGAGCTACGGGCGGATCGACGTGCTGCGGGCGGGGTCACAGGTGCTCTCCTTCGATGCCGGTGCCAGTTCGTTCCGAGCCTAGCCCTGCGCCTGTACCCGGCAACATGCCATGTCACGCCTGGGACCTGCGGGTTCTCCCCGGTGGGCAGTGGGGCCTGCGAGCCCGGGCCGGTGTGCGCGCACCCGGGAGATACAGTGGCGGTGCTACCCGACCCGATGCCCGAAGGACCCCGTGACCGCCCTGGACCCCCGCGCCGACCTGTCGGCTGCTCCGGCCCCTCACGGGCGGGGACTGCGGTTCATCGTCGGCCAGTACGTTGCGTTGACGAAACCCCGCATCATCGAGCTGTTGCTCATCACCACGGTGCCGGTGATGTTCCTTGCGCACCGCGGCGTCCCGCCACTGTCGCTCGTCGCGGCGACGCTGGTCGGCGGGACACTGTCAGCGGGTGCGGCCAACACGCTGAACTGCTACCTCGACCGCGACATCGACGCGCTGATGCACCGCACGAGCAACCGCCCACTCGTGACCGGCACGGTGTCGCCTCGCGCGGCGCTGTGGTTCGGGTTGGCCCTCACCGCGCTGTCCACCCTGTGGCTCGGGCTGCTCGTCAACTGGTTGAGCGCCGGGCTGGCGCTGGCCGCGCTGGCCTTCTACGTCGGCGTCTACACCGCGCTGCTCAAGCGCCGGACCCCACAGAACATCGTCTGGGGTGGCGCCGCCGGCTGTATGCCTGTGCTCGTCGGCTGGGCGGCCGTCACCGACTCGCTGTCCTGGGCGCCCCTCGTCCTGTTTGCCGTCGTCTTCTTCTGGACCCCTCCGCACTACTGGCCGCTGTCGATGAAGTTCAAGGACGACTACGCCGCCGCCCACGTCCCGATGCTGCCGGTCGTCGAGCGGTTCGTCGTCGTTGCACGCCAGGTCGTCGCCTACTCGTGGGCCATGGTCGCCGCGTCGCTGCTGCTCGTGCCGGTGGCCGGCATGGGCTGGCTCTACCTCGTTGGGGCGGTCGTCGCCGGCGCGCTGTTCGTCGGCGAGGCGCACCGGCTGTTCCGGGCCGCCCGGGCGGGTGTCGGCCCGGCCGTGCTGCGGCCGATGCGGCTCTTCCACTTCTCGATCACCTACCTGACGATCCTCTTCGTCGCGGTCGCGCTCGACCCGCTGCTCCACCTGCCCGTCCTGCGCTGACCGGTCCCGGTCGCCGGCGCCCCCCGCGCCCGGGCACACCCGCGCTCTGGCGCACACGGACGCGCACACGGGCGCACACGCGGCGTACGATGTGCGCAGGAGGTGGCGCCATGACCTTGAGCGAGCTGCTGGCGCAGTACGACATCACCGAGGACGACCTGTCGACATCCCTCGAGCACCGGCTGTCGATCCAGCCGCTGCCGACCTCGGCCGAGCTGACGGCGGGGGAGGAGGCGTTCTGGAACCGGCACGCCGGCATGGCCTTGTCCGACCCAGAGGCCTCGCCGCTCGCGCGCGCCACCGACGAGACCGTCTCGGTGCTCGGTGCGGCCTCGCGCTCGCTGACGATCGAACAGGCCGCCGACCTGCTCGGCGTCCACCGCTCCCGGGTCTCGCACCGGCTGCGCGACGGGCGGCTGTATGCGTTCCAGCTGGGCACCCAGCGCCGCCTGCCGCGCTGGCAGCTGACGACCGACGACACGCCCCTCCCCGGGCTCGACGCCGTCCTGGCGGCGCTTCCTGCCGACCTGCACCCCGCCGCGGTGGAGGGGTTCTTCACCACCCCCGACCCCGACCTCGACGGCGAGACGCCGGCGCGCTGGCTGGCGTCCGGTGGCGACCCGCACCGTGTCGTGGACGAGGCCGCCGGCATCGACCAGTGGTGAAGCTGCCGCTCGCACCGGCTCTCCCCCTCGTCCGTCGTCCCGACGACCTGCACCGCATCGCTCGCGACACCGCCCTGTGGCGTGTCCATCCCACGGCCGGGCCCCACGTCACCCCGTGGGACCGGCTGCGCTACGTGGGGCCGACGACGTCGCGCTTCGACCCCCAGCCACCACCCTTGGGCCGCTCCGACCGCGGCGTCACCTACGCGTCGCTCGACGTGGCCACCGTGCTCGCGGAGGCCTTCCAGCGGACGCGGGTCGTGGACGTCCATCGCCGAGCGCCCTACCTCACCGGCTGGCAGCCGGCCCGGACGCTCACCCTGCTCGACCTCACTTGCACGTGGCCCATCCGCAACGGGGCGTCGCATGTGCTGACCGCGGGCCCGAAGACGGTGTGCCGGGCCTGGGCCCGCGCCATCGACGAGCAGTGGCCCGATCTCGACGGCCTATGGACGGTGTCGACGATGACGGGGCGGCCGACCGTCACGCTCTTCACCACGGCGGCCGACGCCTTCCCTCGTCGGCCCGCCTTCTCGCGTCCGCTGTCGACCCCGGCGCTCCAGGGCGCACTGACCCAGGCCGCTGCCGACATCGGCTACCGCGTCGTCTAGGACTCTGCTGAATAACGCGTGTCGTGCTGGTTCCTGTTGTTGGGGTCGGGAGGATGTGTGTGTGCAGGGTCCTCCGCTTGATGAACGTGAGCTTTTGGATGCCGAGTCGGTGGCGGGTCATCT
>JALZBI010000407.1 GCA_030947565.1 Actinomycetota bacterium | reverse complement strand
GTGGAGACCAGCAGCGTGCCGAGCAGGTTGCGGATCGACCGTCGGCGGGCGAGCTCGAGGACAGGGGCTTCCGTAGGCCCCTCGACACCGTGGTTCCACGACAGGTTGTTGTCCGACCCGTCGCGGTTGCCTTCGAGGTTCGCGTCGTTATGCTTGGTGTCATAGCTCGTCAGGTCACGGACGGTGAAGCCGTCGTGTGCGGCGACGAAGTTCACCGAGGCGATCGGCCCGCGGTCACGCATCCCGAACAGGTCATGCGAGCCGGCCAGCCGGGTGGCCAGGTCCTGTACTCCGTGGCCCGGCCGGCCCTCGTGGTCGCGGCCGACGTCGGCGAGCCAGAACGAGCGCACGCTGTCGCGGAACCGGTCGTTCCACTCCCCGAACGGCGGTGGGAACTGCCCGGTGCGCCACCCGTGCATGCCGAGGTCCCACGGCTCGGCGATGTTCTTGACCCGCGACAGCACCGGGTCGGTGCGCAGAGCGACGAGGAACGGGTGGTTGGGGTCGTAGTCGTCGGAGCGACCCCGGGCGAGGGCGACGGCGAGGTCGAACCGGAAGCCGTCGACATGGCACTCCTCGACCCAGTAGCGCAGTGAGTCGAGCACCATCCGGCAGACGACGGGATGGCGCAGGTCGAGCGTGTTGCCGCAACCGGTGACGTCGATGTCGTGGCCGCGGTCGTCGAGGCGGTAGTAGGCGCGGTTGTCGAGGCCGCGCCAGCTGAGGGTCATTCCGATCGCGCTCTGCTCGGCCGTGTGGTTGTAGACGACGTCGAGGAGCACCTCGATGCCGGCCCGGTGGAGCAGCTTGACCATGCCCTTGAACTCGTCGAGCACGCCCTGTGGGTCGTCGGCCGACGCGTAGGTCGTATGCGGGGCGAAGAACCCCAACGTGTTGTAGCCCCAATGGTTCGTCAGGCCCCGCCGGGCCACTTCGGGCTCGGTCGTGAAGGCGTGCACGGGCAGGAGCTCGACGGCGGTGACCCCCAGCCGGGTCAGGTGCTCGATGGTCACCGGGTGGGCCAGGCCGGCGTAGGTGCCCCGCAGGTGGTCGGGGACACCCGGCAGGCGCATCGTCAGGTTGCGGACGTGCACCTCGTAGACCACCGTCTCGGCGAGCGACCGGTGCAGCGGCGCGTCCCCCTCCCAGTCGAAGCGCTCGTCGACGACGACACTGCGCGGCATGAAGGCTGCGGAGTCGCGGTCGTCGCGCAGCCCGGTGTCGCCGGCCAGCTCCACCCCCACCTGGTGCCCGAAGACCTCCGGGGCCAGGGTCACGGACCCGTCCACGGCGCGCGCGTAGGGATCGAGCAGGAGCTTCGCGTCGTTGTAGCGCAGGCCCAGCTCGGTGTGCCAGGGGCCGTAGGCGCGCAGGGCGTACCGCTGTCCCGGGCCGATCCCGCGCAGGTGCTGAAACCAGAACCCATGGGCCCGCTCGGTCAGCGGGATGCGGCGCTCGGACGCACCCTCCCAGTCACCGGAGTCGAACAGGCAGACGTCCACGGCTTCCGCGTGGCCGGCGTAGACGCACACGTCGACCCCCCCGTCGACCATGGTGACCCCCGGCGGGGGAGGCAGGTCCCGAGTCGGCCGGGGGGGCGGCGGGGGTGGCATGCCGTCAGCGTAGGGGCCGTTACGGTGTCACCCATGAGCGATCCGACGAGCCTGCCGAACTTCCCGCCGCCGGCCGACGAGCACCCTTTGCGGGGCCGCGTTCTCGACGTCCTGAAGGACCTCCAGCTCAACCCCAACATCGACGGCGACGGCGACGTCGCCTTCACCATCGGCGAGCCGGCGCAGCAGATGTTCGTCCGGTGCCAGGACGGCGACTGGCCCGTCATGCGCATCTTCGGCCAGTGGCTCATCGGGGAGCAGATCCCCGACGACGCCGAGGTGCGGCTGCAGCGCTGCAACGACTTCACGCTGCAGCTCAACCTGGCCAAGGTCGGCATCGCCAACGGCAACCTCGTCGTCAGCGTCGAGCACGTCGTCACGATGAGCACAGACATCTCGGCGCTGTTCCAGATCAGCGTCAACCTCATCATGGAGGTCGTCCAGATGTGGCACACCTCGTTCGTGGCGCCACCCGGGCAGCCGGACGAGCAACCGGGGTCCGACCCGGGCAACGACTACCGCCCCCGTCACCGTCCGCAGGACGACGCGTGAGCGGCTTCGCCGGCGAGCTGGTGCGGCTCGAGGTCGAGGACGGCATCGGCACCATCCGCCTGGACCGCCCACCGATGAACCCGCTGTCGGTGCAGATGCAGGAGGAGATCCGGGCCGCGGCCACGGAGGCGGGCGAGCGCTCCGACGTCGCCGCGGTCGTCGTCTACGGCGGGGCGAAGGTGTTCGCCGCCGGCGCCGACATCAAGGAGATGCGCGGCATGTCCTACACCGACATGGTCGACCGCTCAGGCGCCTTGCAGAGCTCGATCACCGCGGTGGCGCGCATCCCCAAGCCCACCGTCGCGGCCATCACGGGGTATGCCCTGGGCGGCGGCTGCGAGCTTGCGCTCGCCTGTGACTTCCGGCTCGTCGGCGACAACGTCAAGCTCGGCCAGCCCGAGATCCTCCTCGGCATCATTCCGGGGGCCGGTGGGACACAACGCCTTTCGCGGCTCGTCGGTCCCGCCAAAGCGAAAGAGATCATCTTCTCGGGGCGGTTCGTCGCCGCTGACGAGGCTCTCACGATCGGCCTCGTCGACCGGGTCGTTTCCGCCGACCAGGTCTACGCCGCAGCGCGGGAGTGGATGCAGACGTTCGTCGGCGGACCCGCCTACGCGCTCCGAGCGGCCAAGGAGGCCGTCGACCGAGGGCTGGAGGTCGACCTGGACACCGGGCTGGAGATCGAGCGCATGCTCTTCGCCGGCCTGTTCGCCACCAAGGACCGCGACACCGGCATGAGCTCGTTCGTCGAGCACGGGCCCGGAAAGGCGACCTTCGAAGG
>JALZBI010000406.1 GCA_030947565.1 Actinomycetota bacterium | reverse complement strand
CCGTGGGCTCACCGGCTCCATCTACATCCACGGATACACCGACAACCTCGGGTCCCACGAGCACGGCATCCAGCTCTCCGACGACCGGGCCAACGGCGTGGCCCGGCTCCTCCAGAACCGCCTGCACGGTCAGTCGGTGCGGCTGGTCATCGCCGGCTACGGCGAGGAGGACCCGGTCGGTGACAACGGCAACCCCCAGGGCCAGTCGCTGAACCGGCGCGTCATGGTGCTCTACAAGCCGCCGGCCTGACCCGGCCTGACCCGGCCTGACCCGGCCTGACCCGGCCTGACCCGGCCTGACCTGACTGCAGACCGTCACCAGCCGCGGTCGCGCCACTCCCGAAGATGGGGCCGCTCGGCACCGAGGGTGGTGTCCTGGCCGTGGCCCGGGTAGACCCAGGTGTCGTCGGCGTAGACGTCGAACACCCGCTCGGTGACGTCGCGGTAGAGGTCGACGAAGCTCTGGCCGGGGTTCTTCGTGTTGCCGACCCCGCCCGGGAAGAGCGAGTCGCCGCTCCACAGGTGGGTCCGCCCGCCGGGATCCTCGTCGTCGCGGTAGACCAGCGCCACCGACCCGGGGGTATGCCCGCGCAGGCCGACGACGTCGAGGGTCACCTCCCCGAAGCGCACGGTGTCACCGTGCTCGAGCCGGTCGTCCACGGTCACCGGCAGTGCGTCGGCGTCGTCGGCCCCGGCTGCCGTCCTGGCCCCGCCGGCCTCGACCAGCTCGGCCAGCGCGCCGACGTGGTCGTGGTGCTGGTGGGTCGTGACGATGACGTCGACCCGGCCGGTGCCCTCGGCCAGCAACCGCTGCAGGCGGGGCGCGTCGTCGGCGGCGTCGACGAGCAGCTGGGCACCGGTCGAGCGACAGGTCAGCAGGTAGGCGTTGTTGTCCATCGCCGAGACGCTGGCCTTGCGGATGGTCAGGCGCGGCAGCTCACGCACGTCGCTCGGTCCACCGGTCGTGACGTCGCCGGTGTAGGAGTCCGGGTCACCGTCGGTCGCCATGTCAGCCCCCGAACGGGAGGGCCGGGAGGTCACCGACGACGCCGTCGGTCAGCCCGCGCGTCAGCCAGCCCAGGACCGCGGCGCGGGTACCCGAGATCGTCGGCCGGCCGTCCCCGATGGACCAGGCGTCGCCCTCGTCGGTGCGGATCGTCATCGACGGGGTCGCCGGGTTGGCCCGAAGCCGGCGCACCGTGTCCTCGATGAACTGCAGGGCCAGCGCGCTGTCCACGTCGGCGAAGGTGTACCCGGCGTCGAGGTCGACGTGGTGGAACACCACCTCCCGCAGCCGCATGAACGGCAGGAAGCGGGCTCGCACCGAGGTGTTGTTGCGGGCCGCGAGCTTGACGTCGGCCACCTCGTCCGTGAGCCCCTCCGCGCCGGCCCGGAACCGGTCGGCACTGGCCTCCAGGTCGCTCACCTGCTCGGCCATCGGACGGTGCGCTCCCGCCTCGATGTCGCCGTCCCGGGACTCGGGGCTGGCATACATCGGGGTCGTCGAGCCCGTCGTCGCGTTGGTGAGGAGGTTGAGCAGGGCGTCGGCGTTGCGGGAGATGTGGCTGAGCACGTGCCCTCGCGTCCAGCCCTCACACAGGCTCGGGCCCTCGACAGTGGCGGGGTCGAGGCCGCGGGCGGTGGCCAGCAACCGCTCGGTATGCCGGTCGACGGCGGCCAGGTCGGCGCGAAAGTCGGTCGGCGGCGCTGCCGTGGTCTCACTCATGCCTTCACCGTAGTGAACCCCGACAGGGCGTGCGCGGCCCCGATGAGCGCGAGGTGGGAGAAGGCCTGGGGGAAGTTGCCGACCATCCGCTGGCTGGCGAGGTCGTACTCCTCGGAGAGCAGACCGACGTCGTTCGACAGGGCGACGAGACGATCCATGAGCGGCACCGCTCGGTCGCGCTCGCCAGCCAGAGCCAGGGCCTGGACCAACCAGAACGAGCAGGCGAGGAAGGGGTGCTCGGCGCCCGACAGGCCGTCCACCCCGCTCGACGTGCGGTAGCGCAGCAGCAGGCCGTCCTGCGTGAGGTCCTGTTCGATGGCGGCGATCGTGCCGAGCACCCGGGGGTCGTCCGGGGGGAGGAACCCGCAGATGGGGATGAGGAGCAGGGAGGCGTCGACCTCGTCGGTGTCGTAGTGCTGGGTGAACGTGCTGCGCTCGGTGTTGAACCCCTTGCTCAGGACCTCGTCCCGCACGGTGTCCCGCACCTCCCGCCAGCGCTCCACCGGCCCGTCGAGACCGTGTTCCTCGACGCCGCTGATCGCCCGGTCGAACGCGGCCCACACCATGACCCGCGAGTGCGTGAAGTGGCGTAACGGACCACGGATCTCCCACAGGCCGTTGTCCGGCTCGTCCCAGTGGGTGGCCAGCTCGTCGACGAGTGCGCGCTGGATCTTCCAGGAGCGGTCCGACTCCTCCAGCCCGTGGGCCCGGCCGTCGGCGAGCGCCATCATGACCTCCCCGAGCACGTCGGTCTGCTTCTGGTCGACGGCGCCGTTCCCCACACGGACGGGGCTCGACCCGGCATACCCGGGGAGGAAGTCGAGGGTGCGCTCCGGCAGCTCTCGGGCGCCATCGACCGCATACATGATCTGCAGGTCCTGGGGGTCGCCGGCCACGGCCCGGATCAGCCATCGGCGCCAGAGCTTGGTCTCGTGGACGAAGCCCGAGCCCATCAGCGCCTCGAGCGTGAGCGATGCGTCTCGCAACCAGCAGAAGCGGTAGTCCCAGTTGCGCTCGCCGCCGAAGTCCTCGGGCAGGCTCGTGGTGGGGGCGGCGACGATGCCGCCCGTCGACGCATGGGTCAGCAGGCGCAGGACGAGCAGCGAGCGCACGAGCGCCTCGCGGTAGGGCCCGTCATCTCCGTTGAACTGGTCGGCCCAGTCCTGCCACAGGTCGCGGGTGGCGTCCACGCTGCCCTGCGGGTCGAGCTCGACGGGGATGGGCAG
>JALZBI010000088.1 GCA_030947565.1 Actinomycetota bacterium | reverse complement strand
GTATCGCAGCCCTTTGTACCGGCCATTGTAGCATGCGTGAAGCCCAAGACATAAGGGGCATGATGATTTGACGTCATCCCCACCTTCCTCCGAGTTGACCCCGGCAGTCTCCTATGAGTCCCCGCCTTTACGCGCTGGCAACATAGAACGAGGGTTGCGCTCGTTGCGGGACTTAACCCAACATCTCACGACACGAGCTGACGACAACCATGCACCACCTGTACACCGACCTTGCGGGGCACCCATCTCTGAGTGTTTCCGGTGTATGTCAAGCCTTGGTAAGGTTCTTCGCGTTGCATCGAATTAATCCGCATGCTCCGCCGCTTGTGCGGGCCCCCGTCAATTCCTTTGAGTTTTAGCCTTGCGGCCGTACTCCCCAGGCGGGGAACTTAATGCGTTAGCTGCGGCACGGATCTCGTGGAATGAGACCCACACCTAGTTCCCAACGTTTACGGCATGGACTACCAGGGTATCTAATCCTGTTCGCTCCCCATGCTTTCGCTTCTCAGCGTCAGTAGTGGCCCAGAGACCTGCCTTCGCCATCGGTGTTCCTCCTGATATCTGCGCATTTCACCGCTACACCAGGAATTCCAGTCTCCCCTACCACACTCTAGTCTGCCCGTACCCACTGCAAGTCCGGGGTTGAGCCCCGGATTTTCACAGCAGACGCGACAAACCGCCTACAAGCTCTTTACGCCCAATAATTCCGGACAACGCTCGCACCCTACGTATTACCGCGGCTGCTGGCACGTAGTTAGCCGGTGCTTCTTCTGCAGGTACCGTCACTCTCGCTTCTTCCCTGCTGAAAGAGGTTTACAACCCGAAGGCCGTCATCCCTCACGCGGCGTCGCTGCATCAGGCTTCCGCCCATTGTGCAATATTCCCCACTGCTGCCTCCCGTAGGAGTCTGGGCCGTGTCTCAGTCCCAGTGTGGCCGGTCGCCCTCTCAGGCCGGCTACCCGTCGTCGCCTTGGTGAGCCATTACCTCACCAACAAGCTGATAGGCCGCGAGTCCATCCCAGACCGAAAAACTTTCCACACGATAGAGATGCCTCTTCGTGTCATATCCGGTATTAGCTCCGGTTTCCCGGGGTTATCCCAGAGTCTGGGGCAGGTTACTCACGTGTTACTCACCCGTTCGCCACTGATCACCCGGAGCAAGCTCCGAGGTCACCGTTCGACTTGCATGTGTTAAGCACGCCGCCAGCGTTCGTCCTGAGCCAGGATCAAACTCTCCGTTGATGTTTAGCTCCGGCGCCCGAAGGCACTCCGGAAATCTAGACCCGTTGAAGGGTTGTTGCCTGACTGAGCAAGAACACCGGCATCCAGTCAATGACTGGTTACCAGTTATTCATTGTCAACCAAAGGATTTTCGTTCGAGGACCACTCCCCGGTCGCTATGACCGGATCGTGACGCCCCTCGAGACGAGGTTATTGGCATCGATTTTTGGCACGCTGTTGAGTTCTCAAGGTTCGGACGCTCTCCGTTGCTCGGCCCAGTGGGCACGACTTCGGGGCAACCCTTCAAATTTACCCGTCTGCTTCTTGGGCGTCAAATCCGTGACCCGCTCTTGGAGCGGCCGGACCCGATCGCGCTTGGCTCTCGGCGGGACCCTCACCCTAGCAGCCCCGGCGGCCGGCTTGAACCACCTGGAGGGCGGTCCGTCCGAGCACGGTGCGCTGCGGTGGAGCGGGGGATCAGCTCGCGGGACCGGCCTGCTTCGGGAGAGCGCCTGTGGCGCACACCCCGTGGTGTCCGTTCCTCCCTCTCGGGCTGACGTGAGAACACTAAGCGGCGGACCGCTCGGACACAAATCGGTGTCGGCTGTCCGCGCGGCCGTCAGCCGGTGAGGTTGTCCGACAACGGTTTCCGGCAACAACACGGCTTGTCCGGCCCCGGGCCGGGCATCTCAGACGCGGTCAGCCGAGGCGAGCGGCCGCGAGGTTGCGACGTCCACGGCGGAGCACGGCGACCCGGCCATGGAGGAAGTCGGCACCAGACAGCTGCTGCTCCGGATCGGTGACCTTGACGTTGTTGACCGAGGCTCCCCCGTCGCCGATCGTGCGGCGGGCGGCGTTGCGAGAGTCCGCCAGCCCGACCGCGACGAGGGCGTCGACGACGCTGGAACCGGGGGTGACCACCGCACCCGGCAGCTCGGCGGTGGCGTCGCGCAGTGTCGGCTCGTCGAGGGCGTCCAGGTCACCTCGTCCGAACAGCGCCTCCGACGCCGCCTGCACCGCGGCGGTCGCCGGCACTCCGTGCACCAGCGTGGTCACGTCCTCGGCCAGGGCGCGCTGGGCGGCGCGCCTGAACGGCTCGTCCTGCACCGCTCGTTCCAGAGCGTCGATCTCCTCCCGTCCCCGGTCACTGAAGAACCTCAGCAGCCGGACCACCGACGCGTCCTCGACGTTGACGAAGTACTGGTAGAAGGCGTACGGGCTGGTCATGTCCGCCGACATCCAGATGGCGTTGCCCTCTGACTTGCCGTACTTCACGCCGGAGGCGTCGGTGATGAGCGGGGTGGTCAGCGCGTGCACCGAGGCCCCCTCCGCCCGGTGCACGAGGTCGACCCCGGCCGTGATGTTGCCCCACTGGTCGGAGCCGCCGGTCTGAAGGGTGCAGCCGTACGTGCGGAACAGCTCGAGGTAGTCCATGGCCTGCAGTAGCTGGTAGCTGAACTCCGTGAAGGAGATGCCCTCCTGGCTCTGGAGCCGCTGCGCGATGGCCTCCTTGCGAATCATCTGGTTGACCCGGAAGTGCTTGCCGACGTCGCGCAGGAAGTCGATGGCCGACATGGGGGCGGTCCAGTCGAGGTTGTCGACCAGCAGGGCCGGGTTGTCACCGTCGAACTCGAGGAAGGGGCGTACCAGCTCCTTGAGGCGACCGACGTTCGCGGCGGTCTGGCCCTTGGTGCGCAACACCCGTTCGGCGGTCGGCCTCGGGTCACCGATGAGGCCGGTCGAGCCGCCCACCAGGCAGATGACCCGGTGGCCCGCTCGCTGGAACCGGCGCAGCACGACAAGCTGCACGAGGTTGCCGAAGTGCAGGGACGGCGCTGTGGGGTCGAACCCGCAGTAAACGGTGAGGGGTCCGTCGCCGAGGGCGGCACGGAGCGCGGACTCGTCCGTCGACTGCTCCACGGACCCGCGCCAGGTCAGCTCGTCCAGCACATTCCGACTGATCTCGTCCACAGCGGGACAGCCTGCCCTACGGGCCCGTTCGCCGGTTACGGGGTTTCGCGGGGCGGTACGACGAGACGGTGGGCTCACCGTCGACCCAGAACCGCCAGGGGTATGCCTCCACGTCCCCGCCCGCGCCGGCCACCCCGACCCGCGGGCCGGTGCGAACCTGCTCAGGGCCGACGGCGCGCGCCGGGGCCCGAACGACGAGCCCGGCATCGGGACCGCAGATGTCCATCCCCGTGTGGGCGCCCGAGAGCCCGAGAGTGGCGGTCAACCGGGCCGGCCCCCGGCACCAGTCGCGCGGCGCGACACCCGGCCGGCGAGCAGCGGCGACGTCAGCACCGCGGAGGACCTCTCCCGCCCGCAGCAGCACCGCCTGCGCCGAACCCTCCGGGCCGGTCACCAGGTTGAGGCACCAGTGCATGCCATAGGTGAAGTAGACGTAGGTGAACCCGGGCGGCCCGAACATCGGCGCGGTGCGGGGGGTCCGCCCGCGGTAGGCGTGCGACCCCGGGTCATGGAGGTACCCCGCATACGCCTCGACCTCGGTCAGCCGGACGGTGACCCCCGCGTGGGTCACCGTGCAGCCGAGCAGCGCCGGCGCGACGGTGAGCACGTCGCGGGCGAAGAACGACCGCGCGAGCCGCCTGGGCACAGCTAACCGAGGGGGACGGCGAACGCGCGGCCGGCGAGCGCCGCCGCGCGCACCCGCTCCAGCTGCTCGCGCACCCGTAAGGGCGCCGTGCCGCCACGGGCATCCCGCGACGCGAGGGACCCCTCGACGGACAGGACCTCGCGGACGGCCGGGGTCAGCGCGGGGTGGATCGCGGCGAGGTCCGGGTCGGTCAGGTCCCACAGCTCGATGTCGCGTTGCTCGCAGACCCGGACGCAGGAACCCGCCACCTCGTGGGCCACCCGGAACGGGACACCCTGCCGGACGAGCCACTCCGCGACATCGGTCGCGAGCGCAAATCCCTGCGGCGCGAGGGACTGCAGCCGCTCGCGGTCGAACGTGAGGGTCTCGACCATTCCGGCGAACGCGGGGAGGAGCACCTCGAGGGTGTCGACCGCGTCGAACAGCGGCTCCTTGTCCTCCTGAAGGTCGCGGTTGTAGGCCAGCGGCAGCCCCTTGAGCGTCGTCAGCAGACCGGCGAGGTCACCGACGAGGCGGCCGGCCTTGCCGCGGGCGAGCTCGGCGACATCCGGGTTCTTCTTCTGCGGCATGATGCTCGACCCGGTGGAGTAGGCGTCGTCGAGCGTGACGTAGGAGAACTCCTTCGTCGCCCAGAGCACGACCTCCTCGGCGATCCGGGAGACGTCGACGGCGGTCATGGCCGCGACGAAGGCGAGCTCCGCGGCGAAGTCGCGGCTCGCCGTGCCGTCGATCGAGTTCTCCACGGCCGCGGAGAACCCCAGCTCGCGGGCCACGGCGTCGGGGTCGAGCCCGAGGGAGCTGCCCGCAAGCGCCCCTGAGCCGTAGGGCGACACGTCGGCCCGGCGGTCCCAGTCGCGCAGCCGGTCGACGTCGCGCAGCAGCGCCCACGCGTGGGCCAGGAGGTGGTGGGCCAGCAGCACCGGCTGGGCGTGCTGCAGGTGGGTCCGACCGGGCATCGCGACGTCGAGGTGGTCGACGGCCTGGGCGACGAGGGCGTCGACGACGTCGAGGACCAGCCCGGCCACGACTCGGGCCTCCTGCCGCAGGTAGCGGCGGAAGAGCGTGACGACTTGGTCGTTGCGCGAACGCCCGGCGCGTAGGCGGCCGCCGACGTCGGGGCCGGCCCGCTCGATCAGGCCCCGTTCCAGGGCGGTGTGCACGTCCTCGTCACCGGGGTCGGGGGTGAACGCGCCGGTCGCCACGTCGGCGTCCAGCCGGTCGAGGGCGCTGAGCATGGTCGACAATCCGTCATCGTCGAGCAGGCCGGCGGCGTGCAGGACCCGGGCGTGCGCTCGCGACCCGGCGATGTCGTGGGGCGCGAGCCGCCAGTCGAAGTGGGTGCTGCGGGAGAGCTCGGCCAGCGCGTCGGCCGGGCCGCCGGCGAAGCGGCCGCCCCACAGGCTGATCGCCCCGGTTGCGGGGGCGGTGCCCGGCACAGCATCGGTCATCGCAGTGGTCTCCTCGACCCGTCGGGGTCCATCTGGCGCACGAAGTCGCGGGCGGACGCCGCGGACGCGGCGATCACGAGGATGGTGTCGTCGCCGGCGATGGTGCCGAGGATCTCCGTCAGGTGGGACTGGTCGATGCACGACGCGAGGTAGTTGGCCGCGCCCGGCGGAGTCCGCAGCACGACCTGGTTGCCGGCCCCCTGGGCGCTCACCAGCAGCTCCTCGCTCGCGCGGCGCAGCCGCACCGGCAGCTCGTCCGTGCCGCCCACGCCCAGCACCGGGACCGCCGTCGACCCGGACACCGAGCCCGCCGCGTCGGGCACCGCGTATACGAGGGTGCGGCCGCGTCGGACCTTGACGGCACCCACCTCGACGAGGTCGCGCGAGAGCGTGGCCTGGGTGACGTCGACGCCGTCGGCCGCGAGCAGGCTGAGCAGCTCGCCCTGCGAGCGCACGTCACGGGCCTTGAGCAGGTCGGCGACGCGGGACTGGCGTGCCGTCCGGTTCATCTGGGGCCGTGAGGTCGCCCGCGTGGTCACGCGGGGACCGCCTCGTCGAGGATCGACGGAAGCGCGGCGACGAAGGTGTCGGCCTGGGCCGTTGTCAGGATCAGCGGCGGGGCCAGCCGGATCGCCTCCGGCTGCACGGCGTTGACGAGGAACCCGACCTCGCGGGCCAGGGCCATCGCCGAAGCCGCCACGGGTTCGCTGAGCGTCACGGCGAGGAGCAGACCCCGGCCGCGGACCCCCGCGATGCGCGGATGACCCAGCCCCTCGACGGCCGCCCTCAGGTGCGCGCCCGTCTCGTGGGCGTGGGCGAGCAGGCCGTCGGCCTCGATGGTGTGGATCGTCGCGAGCCCCGCCGCGCACGCCAGCGGGTTGCCGCCGAACGTCGAGCCGTGCTGGCCGCCGGAGAGGAGTCCCGTGACGTCGGGTCCGTAGGTGACCAGCGCGCCGATGGGGACGCCGCCGGCCAGCCCCTTGGCCAGGGTCACCGCGTCGGGGACGACGTCGGTGGCGTGGTGGGCGAGCCAGTGACCGGTGCGGCCCATGCCGCTCTGCACCTCGTCGAGGACGAGCAGAGCACCAGCCTCGTGGGTGAGGTCGCGGGCCAGACGCAGGTATGCCGGGTCGGCCGGGACGACGCCCCCCTCACCCTGGATCGGCTCCAGGACGATGGCAGCCAAGTCGTCGCCGGCCTCGGTGACGGCGGCCCGCAGCGCGTCGAGGTCGTTGAAGGGGACGTGCTGCACCCCCGGCATGAGGGGGGCGAAGGGCTCCCGGTAGGCCGGCTTCCACGTCAGGGCGAGCGCGCCGGTCGTGCGACCGTGGAAGGCGTTCTGCGCGGCGATGATCCGCATGCGTCCGGTGCGCCGGGTCAGCTTCACCGCGGCCTCGAGCGCCTCCGTCCCGGAGTTGGCGAGGAAGACGCCGGACCCCGCCGGGGCGCGGCAGATCTCGATGAGCTTCTCGGCCAGCTCGACCTGGGGCTCCGACGTGAAGAAGTTCGAGATGTGCATGATCTGCGAGGACTGTTTGGCGATCGCCTCCAGCAGCGCCGGATGACCGTGGCCCAGGGTGTTGACGGCGATGCCGCCGAGCAGGTCGAGGTAGCGCTTGCCGTCGACGTCGATGACATAGCAGCCGTCGCCGTGCGACAGCACGGTCTGCGGCACCCCGAAGACGGGGATGAGGGCGGCCCGGTAGCGCGCGAGGATGTCTTCTGCGTGGCTCATCGGCGGGCGGCTCCTTCGGGATCGGGGACGACCATGGTCCCGATGCCCTCGTCGGTGAACACCTCGAGAAGCAACGAGTGCGGCTGGCGACCGTCGATGACGTGGGCCTGGGGGACGCCGTTCGTCACGGCGCGGATGCACGCCTCCAGCTTGGGGACCATGCCCTCGTCGACCGCGCCCAGCAGCTCCCGCGCGTCGGTCAAGGTCAGGCGCGAGAGCACCGAGTCGGGGTCGGGCCAGCGGGCGTAGATGCCCTCGACGTCGGTGAGCACCACCAGCTTGTGGGCCGTCAGGGCCACAGCCAGTGCGGCGGCCGCCGTGTCGGCGTTGACGTTGAGCACCTGCCCCTCGACGTCGAGGTCGGGCGCCACGGTGGATACGACGGGGATGCGGCCCGCGTCGAGGATGTCGGTGACGGCCGACGGGTTGACGCTCTCGACGTCGCCGACCAGACCGAGGTCGACCTCGCTGCCGTCCGCCGCCTCGTGCGTGCGCCGACGGGCCCCCAGCAGACCGGCGTCCTCGCCCGACAGGCCGACCGCGAGCGGACCGTGCTGGTTGAGCAGGCCGACGAGCTCCCGTCCGACCTGGCCGGTCAGCACCATGCGGACGACCTCCATCACCTCGGGGGTCGTCACCCGGAGGCCGCCCTTGAACTCGCTGGTGAGCCCGAGGCGCTTGAGCATGGCGGCGATCTGCGGACCGCCACCGTGGACGACGACCGGGCGCAGACCGGCATACCGCAGGAAGGCGACGTCCTGCGCGAAGGCCTGTTTCAGGTCGTCGTTGAGCATCGCGTTCCCGCCGTACTTGACGACGACGAGGGCGCCCCGGAAACGCTCGAGCCAGGGCAGCGCCTCCACGAGGGTCTGGGCCTTGGACGCCGCCACGCGCAGCGCGGCGGCGTCGATGAGGCCGCGCATCGTGCTGGGCGCCGGCGGGGTGGGAGAGGCCGTCGTCATGTGCTGTAGGCCGAGTTCTCGTGGACGTAGTCGTGGGTGAGGTCGTTGGTCCAGATGGTCGCGGCGTGCCCGCCGGCGTGCAGGTCGACGAGCACG
>JALZBI010000405.1 GCA_030947565.1 Actinomycetota bacterium | reverse complement strand
TCGTGGGGGTGGTCCTGCGGGCCCCGCTGCAGGCCATCGCCCGGCTGCACGTCGCGGCGACGGGGGCCCTGCTGCCGGCGGAGCAGGTGGGCCGGCCGCGTCAGGGTGACGAGACCGCACGCGAGCTGGTGGACCTCGGGGAGGCGACTACCGTTGGGGCGGTGGGTGTCCGGCTCGCGGGCATCGCCTCCCTCCTCGCGCTGGTGGGCCGCCCCCGCGTGCCGGCGCTCGTGCTGCTCGCGCTCGTGCACGCCGAGATCGCGACGGTCCGCCCGTTCGTCCGGGGCAACGCGGTCGTCGCCCGGGCCGTCGACCGGGCCCTGCTGCAGGCGTCCGGCCTGGACCCGACCGGTGTGGCCGTGCCCGAGACGGGGCACCTGCGAGGCGGGTCGGCGGCCTACGTGGGGGCGCTCGCGGCCTACGGCACCGGGTCCCGCGAGGGGGTGGCGCTGTGGCTGCGGCACTGCGGTGACGCGGTGGTGGCCGGCGCCGCGGAGGGGGAGCGGATCTGTGCCGCGGTGCGGTCCGGGCGCCTCGGCTGAGGATGTGTGACGTGGAGGTGACGCTGGGGTGACGGTTGCCCGGCGGGTACCCCACGACCACCCGCGGAGCACTGGCGCACCGCGGCAAACCGGAGTACAACAAGAGCAGCTCAACTCAACCACCGGACCACCGTCAGGCAGCCGAGCACCCACGCGAAGGCAGTCCCCCGTGGGACGTTCGTCCTTGGGGTTCACCCCTCGGCGATAACTAAAGTGCACGCTTGGTCACCCGCGTTGCCTCACGGTCAGTGATGGCGCCCCGCCCCAGGGCGAGGCGCCATCACCATGTCCGGACCCGCTGATCGGGAGGTGATGTCCCCACCCCCTGACCACGTCGTCCCGCCGTCCACAGCGGGGCCGGCCGGGCTGGTCGGCCGACGCTCTGCCCACCAGGCTGGCGGGACGGTCGGCATGGTTACGGAGGGGGCGCGCGGTGGGCAGGGGTGCGGCAGGGGCGGTACTGGCGGTCGTCGGTGCCTCGGGGGGCGTCGGAGCCTCGGCGTTGGCCGCGGCCGTCGCGGTGCGAGCGCGACGCGCAGGTGTTGACGTCGTTCTCGTCGACGCCGACCCGCTCGGCGGGGGTCTCGACGTCACGCTCGGCGCGGAGCAGGACGCGGGCATCCGCTGGCCCGACCTCGGCGGCCTGGCCGGCGCGGCCGACGGTCGCGCCCTGCTCGCCCGCCTCCCCGCCGCGGCCGACGTGCCGGTGCTCTCCTTCGACCGGGTCGAGGCGCACCCGCCGCTCGAGGTCGCCGACGCTGTTCTGACCGCCCTGGCCGCGGAGTGCGAGCTCCTCGTCGTGGATGTCGGGCTCGGCCAGGGGCCCGTGACCGAGGCGGCTCTCGACGCCGCCACCCAGGTGGTCGTCATCGCCGCCGACGGGTTCAGCCAGCTGGCAGCCCTCTCTGTCGCGACCGCCCACGTCCGGGGCCGGGACACGACCCGCGTCGTGCCCGAGACCGCGGTCTGCCTGCGCGGCCGGCGGCCGTCGCTCGTCTCCGTCAGTAGCCTCGTCGAGGCCGAGATGGGGGTCCCCGTGGCCTTCACGCTCGACGACGACTCGGGTGTCCGTGCCGACCTCGTCCATGGCATCGCTCCCGGCTCCCGGGGCGGGGGCGCCATGGCTGGCACCGCCGACGAGGTGCTCGGTTGGGTCGTGCTGCGGCGACGGGACGTCGCGTGACCACCTCGCCGACGCTCGACCCCCCGCCCGTCGCGCTTCGGCGGCAGCCGGTGTGGGAGCAGATCCGGCAGGGGCGGCGGCCCGACCCCGACATCGTGGCCGAGGTCGCCGGGAGCGACCGGGCGACGGTGGGTGCGGGCGGCGCCGCCGCGCTCCGCGACGCGATGACGACCCGGCTGCTCGGCGCCGGCCCCCTCGAGCCGCTGCTCGACGATGTCGGCGTCACCGACGTCGCGGTCAACGGCGACGGCTCCGTGTGGGCCGACCGGGGCCGCGGTATGGAACGCGTCGGGGTCGACCTCGGCGACGCCGCGTCCGTGCGCCGGCTCGTCGTCCGGTTGGCCGGACTGGCGGGGCGGCGACTCGACGAGACCGCGCCCTACGTCGACGGGCTGCTGCCGTCCGGCGTCCGGCTGCACGCCGTGCTGCCGCCCATCGTCGCCGGCGGACCGCACCTGACCCTCAGGGTGCCCGCCCGTGCGGCACTCACCCTGCCCGAGCTGGCAGAGCGGGGGATGTTCCCGCCGTCGTGGCTCCCCCTCGTCTCCGCCCTGGTGCGGCGGCGGGTCTCGTTCCTCGTGTCCGGCGGCACCGGTGCCGGCAAGACGACCCTGCTTGGAGCGATGTTGGCGGCCACCTCCTGCGCTGAGCGGATCGTCGTCGTGGAGGACGTGCGCGAGCTGCGCGTGGACCGTGAGCAGATGGTGAGCCTCGAGGCCAGGCCGCCCAACGTGGAGGGGGCGGGGGAGATCACGCTGACCACCCTGGTCCGTCAGGCACTGCGGATGCGGCCGGACCGGCTCGTCCTCGGCGAAGCGCGTGGCTCCGAGGTGCGCGAGCTGCTGGCCGCGTTGAACACCGGTCATGAGGGCGGCTGCGGCACCGTCCACGCCAACAGCGCCGGCGACGTCGTGTCGCGGTTCGAGGCGCTGGGGGCCCTGGCCGGGCTCGACCCCGCCGCCGTGCACGCGCAGCTGGTCAGCGCCGTCGACGTCGTCATCCATCTGTCCCGCCGTGACGTGGGTGGGGTGCTGCGGCGCGAGCTCTCGGGTGTGGGTGTCCTGACCCGGGGGGCGGACGGGCGTCCCGTGGTGCACCAAGCCCTCGCGCTCGTCGAGGGCGTCGGCCGCGCGGGGCCCGGCTGGCCGGCGCTGCGGACGCTGCTCGCCTGGCCCGACGAGGATCCGCCGTGACCCGGGTGGCCCTGGTGACCGTGGCGGCCGCGGTGCTGACCCTGGCCACGGT
>JALZBI010000404.1 GCA_030947565.1 Actinomycetota bacterium | reverse complement strand
GGTCGAGCGGTGGGGTGGTCCCCTGCTCGACCGCGCTCCGACGCTCGGCGACCACGACCAGGAGGTCTGAGATGAGCACGCACACCGCCGAACGGGTGCTGACCTACGACGAGGCGTTGGCGGCATACGACCCGGTGCTCGGGCTCGAGGTGCACGTGGAGCTCAACACCGCCACGAAGATGTTCTGCGGCTGCTCCACCGAGTTCGGGGCCCCGCCCAACACGCAGGTGTGCCCGGTGTGCCTCGCGCTGCCCGGCGCGCTGCCGGTGGTCAACGAGACGGCGGTCGAGTCGGCGATCAGGATCGGTCTGGCCCTCGACTGCCAGATCGCGCCCTGGAGCCGGTTCGCGCGGAAGAACTACTTCTACCCGGACATGCCGAAGAACTTCCAGACGTCGCAGTACGACGAGCCGATCGCCTTCGGCGGCCATCTCGACGTCGAGCTCGACGACGGCTCGGTCTACCGCGTCGAGATCGAGCGGGCGCACATGGAGGAGGACACCGGCAAGTCGCTGCACGTCGGCGGCGCCACCGGGCGCATCCACGGCGCCGACCACTCGCTCGTCGACTACAACCGCGCCGGCATCCCGCTCATCGAGATCGTCACGAAGCCGATGACCGGCACGGGGGAGCGGGCGCCCGAGGTGGCCCGCGCCTACGTCGCTGCCCTCCGGGAGCTCCTCAGAGCACTGGGCGTCTCCGACGTGCGGATGGAGCAGGGGTCGCTGCGCTGCGACGCCAACGTGTCGCTGCGTCCCCGAGCAGGTGACGGGGGCGACCAGGAGGCGGTGCCGCTCGGCACGCGTACCGAGACCAAGAACGTCAACTCGCTGCGCTCCGTGGAGCGCGCGGTGCGCTACGAGATCACGCGGCACGCGGCGGTGCTCACCGGTGGTGAGCGCATCACGCAGGAGACGCGCCACTGGCACGAGGACACCGGGGTGACCACGTCCGGGCGGGTCAAGAGCGACGCCGAGGACTACCGCTACTTCCCTGAGCCCGACCTCGTGCCCGTCGCGCCGACGGCGGAAACCGTTGCGGCACTGGCGAAGACCCTGCCCGAGCCACCCGGTGCACGCCGCAAGCGGCTGCAGACAGGTTGGGGCTACAGCGACCTCGAGATGCGCGACGTCGTCAACGCCGGTGCCGTGGAGCTCGTCGAGGAGACCGTCGCGGCCGGCGCGACGCCCGCCGCCGCCCGGAAGTGGTGGAGCGGCGAGGTCGCCCGGCGCGCGAACACCCACGGCGTGGACGTCGTGACGTATGCGTCGACGACCGGGCTCACCCCCGCGCACGTCGCCGAGCTCGACGGGCTCGTGACGTCGGGCCGGCTCAACGACTCGATGGCCCGGCGGGTGCTCGAGGGGGTGCTCGCGGGGGAGGGTGCTCCGACCGCCGTCGCCGACGCCCATGGTCTCGAGCTCGTGCAGGACGACTCGGCCCTCGATGCCGCGGTCGACGCCGTGATCGCGGCCAATCCCGATGTCGCAGATAAGATCCGTGGCGGCAAGGTGCAGGCGGCCGGAGCGCTCATCGGCCAGGTCATGAAGGCGATGAAGGGCCAGGCCGACGCCGCCAAGGTGCGCGAGCTCGTGCTCGCCAAGCTGGCCGCCTGACGGCATACCGATGTCGAACCCGCCCACGAGCGAGCGCACCACCGTCGGCATCGTCGGCGCGGGCCCCGCCGGGCTGATGCTGTCCCATCTGCTCGCGCGGTCCGGCATCGAGTCGGTCGTCGTCGACACCCGGACCCGTCACGAGATCGAGACGACCCAACGCGCCGGCATCCTCGAGCAGGACAGCGTCCGGATGCTCACCGACACGGGCGTCGACGGCCATGTCCTCACCGCCGGCTACGAGCACAAGGGCATCGAGCTGCGCTTCGAGGGCGCCGGGCACCGCATCGACTTCCAGGACCTGGTCGGCGCCTCCGTGTGGCTCTACCCGCAGACCGACGTGTTCGTCGACCTGGCGAACGCCCGGGAACGGGACGGCGGAGACGTGCGGTTCGGGGTGAGCGGCACCCGGGTGGCCGACCTCACCGCACAGCCGTTGCTGGCCTTCACCGACGCCGGGGGCGTCGCCCGGGAGATCCGGTGCGACCACCTCGTCGGCTCCGACGGCTCGCGGAGCATGTGCCGCCGCGAGCTGCCCGAGAGCCTGCGGCGCCAGTACTCCACGGAGTACCCGTTCGCCTGGTTCGGCATCCTCGCCGAGGCACCCCCGAGCGCGCCGGAGCTCGTCTACGCGCGGTCGGAGCGCGGCTTCGCCCTCATCAGCCAGCGCACCGACGTGCTCCAGCGGATGTACTTCCAGTGCAGCCCCGACGAGGACGTCGCGCAGTGGAGCGACGACCGCATCTGGGACGAGCTGCAGACCCGGGTCGCCGGCGACGGCTTCACCCTGCAGCAGGGGCCGATCACGGAGAAGACGGTGCTGGCGTTCCGCAGCTTCGTCGTCGAGCCGATGCGCCACGGCAACCTCTCCCTGGCCGGCGACGCCGCGCACACCGTGCCGCCGACGGGGGCCAAGGGACTCAACCTCGCCCTCCAGGACGTCAAGGTGCTGCACGAGGTGCTGGAGTCGGCCGTCCGTGGCGGCCGGCCGGAGGCGCTCGACGAGTACAGCCCGCGGGCCCTGCAGCGCGTCTGGAAGGCCCAGCAGTTCTCCTACCGGATGACGACGATGCTGCACGCGCTGCCCGACGAGACGCCGTTCGACCAGCGCCGCCAGCTCGGTGAGCTGACCTCGATCGTCACCTCACGGCACGGCGCCGGGCACATCGCCGAGTGCTACACCGGGTGGCCGAGCTCCCGCTGAGGTCAGCGCTTTCCGCCGCCGAGCAGCCCACCGAGGACGCCGCCCAGGATGTCGCCCATCCCACCCTGCCCGGACGGCGTGCCGGGCTGGGTCTGCGCGCCGCCGGCGCCGCCCAGCACCTGGCCGAGGATGTCGCCCAGCCCGCCCTGGCT
>JALZBI010000403.1 GCA_030947565.1 Actinomycetota bacterium | reverse complement strand
CCGCGGGCCACGCTCACCTTGGGCCACGTAGGTGTGGTCGTAGTGGGCCATCAGGATCGCCAGAGCAGCGCCGAGGTCCGGCGCCCAGTACTGCGCCTGGCCGTTCGGGCCCATGACCCGGTCGTAGCCGCCGATGCCGAAGTTGTCCTCCGCCGACACCCCACCGGAGAAGTCCAGCGACTGCTTGCCGGTGAGCACCATGGCGCTGTCCGGCGTCATGACGAGGATTCCCTTGGTATGCATGAGCATCGTGGCTTCGGCGTTCCAGTAGGGCTGGGCCCCGACGTTGATGCCGGCCACGATGATGTTGATCTCCTGGCCCGCCTGGGTGAACTCGATGATCCGCTTCAGCCCCCGCGCCACCCAGTCCATGTTCTCGGTGCCCGAGTCCATCGAGATCCGCGCGCCGGCCGACAGGGCGTACCACTCGACGGGTACGTGCAGCTCTTCGGCCAGGTCTAGCGCCGCGATGATGCGCGTGCACTCGGCCTCGGAGACCGCGCCTAACGCCCGCGTCGGATCACCGCTCAGGACAACGCGTTTCACGCCATCAGGGTGCTGGTCGGTGCGAGTGGTGACGACGCCGACGATGATGCCGGCCCTGTTGAGACCCGGCGCCCGGTCGGCGGGGACGAGCCGACCGGTGTCGTCCAGGTCGTACTCGACCGACGACCCGCCGGGGCCAGCGACCATGTCCTGCATCTCGTAGGGGTAGACGGTGCCTCGTCGCCGGGCGCGTAACACCTTCTGCTGATAGTCGTCGACCGGCTTGAGCAGGTCGCGCGCGGGTAGGCCGACCTGGGAGGTGACGCCCGAACCGGCCTGGTAGAAGAACCGAGCCGAGATGGGTGTCACGGTGCCGTTCGGTCCGGCGGCGCGGCCGTCGGCGCGAATCTCCTCGATGCCCGCCCCCGCGGTCAGCGGGGCGATGCTCTGCTGGAGCGCGGTCAGCTGGTCGAGCTCGGCCTCGATGACGGGCCAGACGTGCAGCCACACATGGTTCATGTCGAGGCGGGCACCCTTGCTCCCGCGCGAGGCCCGCGCCCGACGGATCGCCTCCAGGCAGTTGGAGATCGCGCGCTCGACGTGGGGGAGCGCGGTGACGCGCCCCGCGTCGTTGCGGACGACGCCGAACTGCCGCACCTGCGCGAGCGCGATGAGCCGCTGGTCGGTGGGGTTGTCCCGGGCCACGGCGAGGTAGAGCAGGACGTCCTCGGGCGCGTCGAGTCGGGTGAGCGTGAACTGGCGCAGCCGCCACAGGTTGAGGCGCCGGCCGACCATGGGGTGCACGCCGCGGACCAGGTGGTCCTCCCCGACATGGTCCGCTGACGCGTCCCCGTCGCGGCTCCTCACGACATGGTCCGCTGGCGCGTCCCCGTCGCGGCTCCTCACGACATGGTCCGCTGACGCGTCGCCGTCGCGGGTCCCCAAGACGCCGCCGCCGCCGTCGTCGCCCGGTCGGAAGGTGAAGTACGCCGGCGGACGTCCGGACCCGGCTCCGACGGCGGCCGCGATGCGCCGCACCCGCCGGATGAGGTCCAGGCGACCGATGAGGTCGCGCAACGCCGCCGACGCGTCGTCGGGGCTCTCGGGGGCGTCCGGCCACGACAGGTAGAGGTCGACGACCGACTCCTGCCCGGCTGCCGCCGCGTCGACCTGGCTGGTCACGGCGTCCACCAGCGGGCTGCCGGGCTCCAGCTCGGACACCGAACCGATCGTCGTCACGAGGTGGGTGGGACGGTCGTCGAGGAGATAGTCGGCAACCGCGAACGGCCGGCCGCCGATCGACTCCGAGGTCAGCCCGGTGAGCTCGTACTCGCGGTAGTGCCGGCGGATGAGCACCTCGAGCATCGGCTCGGCGTCGGGCATCCCGCCGTCCAGCCGGTCGAGGAGGAAGCGCACGATCTGCTCGGGAATGGCCGCGAGCGCGTCGATGCGCTCGGCGCGGTCGGGGGTGTCCGGGTTGGTGGCGAGCAGCTCCACCTGGTCGCGCACCGAGGCAAGCACGGCGGCCCGTTCGGCGTCGACGAGCGGCTGGTCGAACCAGCGGAACCGGACGCTGCGGGCCAGGTCGCCGACGATCGGGAAGCGCAGCTGGGTCGCGAGGACGAGCCGGTCGAGCACCTCGCGAGCGGTTACCGCCAGGGCCGCGTCGGCCGGGCACGGCTCGCTCATCCAGCGCTGCAGCAGCGCCATGACGAGCTGCACCTCGGGCACAGACCGCTGCTGAGCCAGGAAGATGCGGAACACCGCGTCGTCGAGCTGGCGGTTCCGGTCGAACGAGTCGACGCCATAGTGCCGCAGCACCCGCATGAGCCGGTGCCCGAACTCCTCGGGCAGCTCGCCCCGCTCGATGTCGAGCGTCCGAAGGTACGTGTGGAACCGCTCGCGCGGCGAGTGCACGCGGTTCTCCACGTGCTGGTCCTCGCCGAGGGGTCGGTTGCGGCTCAGCTCGGCGAAGTCGGCGAAGAGCGACAGCAGGGCGACCTCCCGGTCGACCGGTACGGCGTCCGTCGTAGCCAGGGCGTTCCGGGCGTCGAGGTAGGCCTTGAGCGTGCGCCCCTCGTCAGCCCCTTCACCCGGGTCGAGGTCGTAGCCGAGCAGCATCCCCGAGAGGTCGGTGAGTGCCTGCCCCGCCTCCTGGGCCGCGGACCGGGACAGCTGCGGGTCGGGCAGCTCGAGGTCGGCCGAGACCTGTTCCTGCGTGCCTGCGGCCGCACCAGCGGCGTCGGCCTCGGCCTCGGCCTCGTCGTCCGACACCGGCTCGAGCCGGACCAAAGGCGCACCGGTCTCGACCTGGCTCCCGGCGGAGACCAGCAGCTCCTTGACCGTCGCCGCGAACGGCGCCGGGAGGACCGTCTCCATCTTCATGCTCTCGAGGACCAGCACCGGGGCGCCCGCGGCGACGCGGCTGCCGACGGGGGCGGGGGTGGCGACCACGAGCGCCGGTGCGGGAGAACGCATCACGCCACCCTC
>JALZBI010000402.1:2768-2984 GCA_030947565.1 Actinomycetota bacterium | reverse complement strand
GGGGACCAAAGTCGCGCCTGATCAAGGGCGCGTCGTCGATGCCCCAGGACGTGCGCCTGGCTCCCGACGGCAAGAGCTTCCTGGTCGCCGACATGCTGCGCAACGGCGTCTGGATCATCGACGCCGCGACGATGAAGCAGACGGGGTTCATCGAGACCGGCTTGGGCGCCCACGCGGTCTACCCGTCGCGCGACGCGAAAAGCCTCTACGTCAGCA
>JALZBI010000402.1:0-2758 GCA_030947565.1 Actinomycetota bacterium | reverse complement strand
GTCCTCGACGCGGCCACGTTGAAGCCGTCGGCCAAGTGGGCCCTCCCCAAGGGTGCGTCCCCCGACATGGGCGGGGTGACCGTCGACGGGTCGCAGCTCTGGCTCTCGGGCCGATACAGCTCGGCCGTCTACGTCATCGACACCAAGACGGGCGAGACGATCAAGACCATAACCGTCAAGGCCGGGCCGCACGGCCTGCTCGTCTGGCCGCAGCCGGGTCGGATCTCGTTAGGGCACACCGGTAACATGCGCTAGCGCCGACCTCGGCGTACCTCATCCGGCTGGGTCAGAAGCCCGGAAAGGCCTGCCGTAGCGAGGCGAGGGCGTCGGTGTCGCTCACCGACTCCGGCGTATGCGCGGGGTCGAGCCGCCCGTAGACGAGCCGCAGCAGCGCCTCGGCCGGGAGCGCGACATCGGCGCTCGCGTCGGACGGCGCCGGCCCGGCGGTGACGGCCGGGTGCAGGTCCAGGGCGACGCGACGCTCGGGCGACGTAGTCTCGACGACGACGGGCGCGGCTCCCGCCAGTGGCTTTCCGAACCGGGCCAGCCGGGCGTCCAGCCCCTCGACGAGCAGGTCGACGGCGTCGGCGGAGACGGTCGCGGTCGGGTCGAGCGCGACGGCGACGTCCCAGGTGTGAATGGCGTGCTCGCCGAGCCGCATCGCGGCGAAGCCGGCGAGGTCCTGGTCGGACCCGAACAGGAGCACCCGGAAGCTCGTGCGCTGGTCGTCGTCGAGCGCCTCGAGGCGCTGGACGAGCTCCTCGTTGCGGGCCACGCTCTCGCGCACCTGGTCTGCGGGGGCCATGGCGTTCCACCGGTCCCAGATCGGGGGGAACGAGTCGCTGCCCGGAGGCTGGTCACCCGTGAGACCGGCCTCGAGGAAGGGGCGGAAGATCTCGGCCTGACTGCCCAGGTGGGACGAGACATCGGCGATCGTCCAGTCGTCGTCGTAGGAGGGGCCGGTGACCTGCTCCTCGCTCAAACCGTCGACCAGACCCGCGAAGCGGTCGTGGGAGGAACGGAGGGCAGTGATCCAGCGAACGTCATCGGTCATGGGGGGTCAACCGCGACGTCACCGCGTCCCATTCCCGAGCCGGGAGGCACGGGCTGGAAGGCGGTCAGGCGAGGACGGCCGAGAGCAGGAGGGCGGCGGAACAGGCCACCTCGACCGTGGCGCCGAGCACGTCGCCCGTCACCCCACCCAGCCGCCGCAGACCCACGAGCAGCACCCAGCCCGCACCAAGGGCGGCGGCAACGACGACCAGCGGTCCGGCATACCAGCGGGTGGTGGCGAAGAGCGCCGGGAGGGCGACCCCGACGCCGAGCATGATGCTGCTGGCGGCGACGGCCGCAAGGGTCGGCACCGATCCGGAGACCGCGGCCCCTAGCCCGGTATGCCGGGCGGCCGGTGTCCGCTCCCAGCAGCCCCACACCAGGACGTAGCGGCTGGCCAGGACCGCCACGACGACGAGCACGACCCCGCGACGGGTAGTGAGCAGGCTTGACAGACAAGCGAACTGGACGAGCAGGAGGATGAGCAGGGCCGCGACCCCGCTCGGCCCGACGTCTCCGCGGCGCATGACCTCGAGGGCCCGGTCTCGGTCGAACCCGGACGCGAGACCGTCGACGGTGTCGGCCAGCCCGTCGAGGTGCAGCCCACGAGACCAGAGGGCGATGAGGCCGAGAACCAGCGCTGCGGCGACCATCGGCGGCATGGCGCCGTCCACGACGACGAGATGGGCGAGGACGGCGACGAGGGCGGGCGGGACCGCCGTGACGGGCGCCAACAGCATGGCCCGCATGGCGGTGCCGCGGTCGACTCGTGACGGGGGAGGCGTCGGCATCGCCGTCAAGGTGCCGAAGGCCAGCCGGAACGCGTCGGTCACCGCACCACCGGAGCGGCGCTGAGGTCGAGGACCCGCCCCGCGACCACGAGGTGGACGTGATCGGCACGAGCCGAGACCTCGGCGTTGAGCCGGCCGAGCTCGTCCTGGAACCACCGCCCCGCCGGGGTCGTGGCGACCGGGGCCAGGCCGACCTCGTTGGTGACGACCACGACACGGGCGCGAGTGGTCGCGAGAGCGTCTCTGAGGTCCTCGGCGGCGGCCCTGACCAGTCGGCTGGCCGCGGGGAGGTCGGTCCACAGGTCGGCGTCGTCCACCAGCCCGGTGAGCCAGGTGCCGAGGCAGTCGACGAGCACGCTGCCCTCTGCGCCGCGCACGACGCCGGCCGCGTCAGTGGTCTCGAGGACCCGCCAGCTGGAGGAGCGTCGAGACTGATGGGCGGAGACGCGTCGGGTCCACTCGACGTCCGCCCCGTCGGCAGGGGAGCCGGTGGCCACGTAGGTCACGTCGACGTCGTCTTTGAGGAGAGACTCGGCGTGCCGGCTCTTCCCGCTCCGGGTGCCACCGGTCACCAGGGTCACGGCCATGGCCGCAGCCTGCCACGATGCGCCGGTGGATCTCGACACCCTGCTCACGTCCATCGCCCCACTCGACGGCGAGGCGATGCGAACCGCTGACGAGCGTCAGGCGCGGCTCACCAAGCCGCCGGGGTCGATGGGCCGGCTGGAAGCACTCGGGACCCAGCTGGCCGGCGTCGCCGGGGTATGCCCGCCGCCCATACCTTCGCCCGTCGCCGTAGCCGTGTTCGCCGGCGACCACGGTGTGCACGCCCAGGGCGTCACCCCGTGGCCGCAGGAGGTCACGGTCCAGATGGTCGCCAACGTGTGCGCCGGAGGGGCCGTCGTCAACGCGCT
>JALZBI010000401.1 GCA_030947565.1 Actinomycetota bacterium | reverse complement strand
GCCGGGGCACTCCGGCCGACCGGCAGGCCGCGAGCACCGCGCGGGTCCCGTCGATGTTGGTCCGCGCGAACTCGGCCCAGCGGCCCGTGACGTCCACCTTGGCCGCCAGGTGGAGCACGGCGTCCTGCCCGTATGCTCCGCGAGCCACCGCGTCGGCGTCGGCGATGTCGGCGAGCACCTCGGCGCAGGGCAGCCCCGCCTCATGCCGCTGCAGCACGGTCACCTCGTCGCCCTGCGCCAGCAGCCGCTCGACCGTGACTCGCCCGAGCAGGCTGCGGGCGCCGGTCACCAGCACCTTCACGACGGTCGGCCGACCAGCCGGCTCCATGGGACGACACGGCTCCCCGCCAGGGTGCGCGCCGCTTGCTGCGCGACGAGGGCCCGGTCGATCTTCGAGGCGTGCCGGATGTCCACCGGCAGCCGGTCGGTGACGAGCACCGCCGCGACCTGCACGCCGGCGGCCGCCCGGACCGCGGTGCTCAGCCCCACCGGCGCCACCCGAAGCGACGTCGAACGTCCGGCTACGCGGCGCCGTGCGGCAGCCGGCGTCACCACGACGACGACCACCTGCGTACCCGCCGGGCCTACCCCGACCACCGCGGCCGAACCCACCTCGGCCAGCTCCTCCACGCTCTGCTCGACGCCCACCGGGGTGACCGGCCCGGACGGTGTGGTCATGACGTGCGCCAGCCGGCCCTCGACCCACAGCCGGCCCTCGGCGTCAAGGTGCCCCACGTCGCCGGTGCGGTGCCACCCCGCATCACGCGACCCGGCCCGCTGGGTCGCCCACAGCGCGTCGTACCGCTCCTTGACGTGCGCGGCCCGCACGGTGATCTCCCCGGTGCGTCCCGGCGTACGCTCCAGCGCCCCGTCGGCCCGCCCGTCGTTCGACAGGGCGCTGACGCCGACCTCGACTCCTGGCAACGGCCGGCCCACACAGACGCCCGGCCCCAGACCAGCCCGCTCGATCTCGGGCAGCGTGATGTCGGTGAGCGGGAGGGCCTCGGTCATGCCGTAGGGGGTATGCGTCTCAGCCGCCGGCAACACCTCGCCGACCGCCCTCAGCAGCCGCGCCGGCACCGGGGCGCCGGCGGACACGAGCAGCCGGACGCCCCGCAGGACCTCGCGCTGCCGTGGTGGCGCGTCGTGCGCACTGGCGACGACCCCACGCAGGGCCGCTGGCGCGGCGAACACGATGGTCGCGTCGACCGCCGACACCGCGTCGGCGAGCGCGGCCGCGGTCAGCTGCTGCGGCGTGGTCACGTCGATGTCCGGGACCGCGGTGGCGACGCCGAGCCCCGGCCCGAGAAGGGCGAACGGGGCGAAGGCGGCAACGAGCCGGTCGGTGTTCGTGATGCCGTAGGTCGAGCGGATCAGCTCGAGCTGGGCCACCACCTGGCGGTGCCGGTAGACCACACCCTTGGCCGGACCTGTGGACCCGGAGGTGAAGACGACCGCGCACTCGTCCTCCACGTCGGGCTCGGGCGGCATGGGGGCGGCGCGTCCGGTCGCGACCAGCTCGTCGGTGGTGAGGTCTGCGCCCAGGAGCCGGGCCGTGGCCCGGCCGGTGCCCACGGCGACCCGCGCGCCCGGCAGCTGCATCGCCCGGGCGGCGAGAAGCCCAAGGCGGCCACCGATGACCACGTCGGGGGAGGCGCTGCGCAGGGCCCGGCGCATCCCGGTCAGACCCAGCCCCTTGTCGGCGACGACGACGACCCCGCCGGCCCGCCACACGGCGTATGCCGTCGCCGTCAGCTCGGGGGACGGCGGGATGAGCAGCGCCACCCGGTCGCCGGCCACCAGCCCGGTGGCGGCCAGTCCGGCCGCCAGGTGCTCGACCCGCTGCGCGAGCGCTGACCAGGTGACGGTCTCGCCGCCGACCGTGACCACGGCGGGGGAGTCGTCCGCCGAGCGAGCGCGCAGGGCGGACCACAGCGTCCGGTGCCCGCCCGACGTCGCGCTCGGGACGGCCAGTGGTGGCGGCGTGGACGTCGGCGTCGTGGCCAGGTCACCCACCCAGTCCCAGACCGCGCTCGCGTAGTGCGGAGCGTCCTCCTGGACCAGGTGCGACGCGCCCTCGAAGCGATGCAGCGCCGCCTGGGGCAGCCGGTCGCGGAGGTCGACGAGGTAGCGCTCCCCGAAGACCGGGTCGCGGGGACCCCAGAGCAGCAGAGCCGGCACCCCGAGCCTGCGGACCCCCTCGGCGATCTCGGCCAGGGCCGCGGCGGAAGGGTCGTCCGCCGAGAAGGGGATGTCGGCCACGAAGTCACCCACGGCCTGGCGCCGTGCGGCCGACTCGTAGGGCCGCGCGAACGCCCGGCGCACGTCGCGCGGCAGGGCCGGTCTCGACAGCGCCGTCGTCGCGCACACGAACGTCGGCGTCCGCACGCATACCGCGTCCCTCAGCGCTGACGCGTGGGCCAGCCGGATCAGCGCCGGCCCACGGTCGTCGCCCAGGGCGACCGCGGTGTTCGTGAGCACGATGCCGCGCAGCTGCGCGCGGTGCACGAGCGCCCAGCCAAGCGAGATGGCGCCGCCCCAGTCGTGGCCCACGGTGACGACCGGGCCGGTCAGGCCGAGCGTGTCGGTGAGGCGTCCGAGGTCGGCCACCCGCTCGGCCACGGTGCGGGGGGTGGGCAGCCGGTCGGAGAACCCCATGCCCAGCTGGTCGACGGCGACGACCCGCCACCCCGGCCGGGTGGCCGCCAGGAGGCGGCGCCAGAGGTAGGACCAGGTCGGGTTGCCGTGTACGCACAGCAGCGTGCCGAGTCGCTCGGGCTCAACGGACTGATCGGGCTCGCCGGTCTCACCGGGCTCACCGGGCTCGCCGGTGTCCAGGACGTGCCAGGTATGCCGTGTCGCTGCCCCGTCCTGCGGCCCGCCGGGCACGCTGACGAGACGGGACCACGAAGGGTCGAGGCCGGGGAGGCCCGGGGGAGGAAGGCGGGCGGTGGGGGCGGTCACCACTCGATCTCGAGGCAGGATGCGTTGAGGCCGGACCCG
>JALZBI010000087.1 GCA_030947565.1 Actinomycetota bacterium | reverse complement strand
GAGTGTTACACCCCCTCTGAGGGGTACAACACTCCGAGCTCTCGTCGACGCTGTGGTCCGGCCCGTGGCCGAATGACACCGGGCACACGGCGGACAGCATGGGATTGCCTCAGCCACGCACCTCCCGCATGGGATTGCCTCAGCCACGCACCTCCCCACAGAGCAGGCCTCCGTCATGAGTCACCTCCTCGACCATGAGCCCGCGCACCTGGAACGACCCGACGGGCACGGGGCAGACCACCATGAGCACGACAACGAGGCGCACGCCCACGGGCTGGCCGAGCGCCTGAGGCATACCGTGTCGGAGCTGTTCGGTGGTCACTCCCACGACGCCGCCGACCAGATCGACGACGCGCTTGAGGCGGACAGCGCGGGCCGCCGCGCCCTCATCATCAGCCTCGTCGGGTTGGGGGTGACGGCCGTCATCCAGGCCGTCGTCGCCGTCCTCTCCGGGTCGATCGCGCTGCTGGGCGACACCCTCCACATCATCGCCGACGCCTTGACCGCCATCCCGCTTCTCGTGGCCTTCGCTCTGGCCCGCCGCACGGCGACCGGCGCTACACCTATGGCTACGGGCGTGCGGAGGATCTTGCCGGTCTCGCCGTCGTCGTGATGATCGCCCTCTCCAGCCTGCTCGCCGGTTATCAGGCCATCACTCGCCTCCTCGACCCGCGGCCGGTGTCCCACTTGTGGGCGGTCGCGGCGGCAGGCATCGTCGGGTTCCTCGGCAACGAGCTCGTCGCTCGCTACCGCATCACCGTGGGCCGCCAGATCGGCTCAGCCGCGCTGGTGGCCGACGGTCTGCACGCGCGCACCGACGGCTTCACGAGCCTGGCCGTCCTCGTCGGCGCCGGCGGTCTGGCCCTCGGCTGGACCTGGGCCGACCCCGTCATCGGGCTGCTCATCACCGTCGCCATCCTCGGGGTGCTGCGGTCGGCCGTCTCGCAGGTCGGCGCGCGGCTGATGGACGCCGTCGACCCTGAGCTCGTCGACCAGGCGGTCCGCGCCGTCGGCAGCGTGGAGGGGGTGCAGGCGGTGCGGGACCTCAAAATCCGCTGGATCGGCCACACCCTCCGGGCGAGGCCGACGTCACGGTCGACCCGCAGCTCACGGTGGGTCAGGCGCACGACGTCGCCCACCACGCCGAGGCGCACCTGCTGCACTACGTCCGCCGCCTCACCGCCGCCACCATCCACGTGAGTCCGGCCGGGGCCCACCAGCCGTCCTGACTGCCATTCCATGCGACCCACGTCGTGATGCCAGGCCGCCGGGTGACGACCGGGCACAGGCGACGTCCGTACCGTTGAGGAGATGACGGACCGCACCCCCCGCCACAGCTCACCCGATCCACGCCGCGTCGGCCGCCGGGCCGTCCTTCTCGGTGCGGCCGGGCTGGGCCTCGCCGGGTGCACCACCTCGACCGGCTCCTCTTCCGGGACCACCACGCCGCCGACCTTCTCGACCAGGACGAGTGCGGGCTCCTCGTCCACCATGACGACCCCTCCCACCGCCACCACGACGACGCCAGGCACGACGACCGCTACAACCAGCGCTACGCCAGCCGCGGCACCACTCCCCGCGAGCGCCGCCTGGCCGGTACCGCCCAACGACGTCGAACCGGTGGCGAAGGAACGAGCCGTCCGCCTCGTCGAGAGCCTGACCGCTTGGGGCGCAGGGCAGTCCGGTGCCGGGCCAGCGGCGGCGCGGGTGCGGGCCACGGGCATACCGGCCGACCGCGCAGGAGCACTGATGGCCGCAGCGACGTCCTCCTCACGGCCGGCCCGGACGCGACCTCCCGGGTCATCTCGGCCCAGTTCGGCGGTCTCACCAGCGACCAGGCGTCCATCTCGTCACCTACGAGCAACGGACGCGCGACGGGCAGGGAAAGCCGGTACGCGGCGGGTCGGCCGCCGACGTGCGGCTCACCCGACAGGGCGGCACCTGGGCGGTGACCCAGCTCAACGCGGCCGCATCCGGACCGGCCAGGGCGGGCCCGTCAAGCCTGATGACCGCCGTCCTCGGCCACCAGCGGATCCACCTGCCCCCGTCGGCCGCAGCGGACATCGCCGCCGGCAACCTCATGCCGAAGCCGATGCAGGCCCTCTTCGACCTGGCCGGCACCTACGAGATCGATGTCAGCATCGTCCGCTCGGCCCACCCGACCAACGTGTTCGCCACCGACCGGCTCAGCGACCACACCCGGAAACGGGCCGTCGACATCTGGGCGGTCAACGGTCAGCCCGTGGTCGCCCCGTCCACACCGACCGCCCCGGCAGCGGTCGTCGACGGGTTCATGCGGGCGGCCGTCGACCTGGGCGCCTACAACGTCGGCGGTCCTCGCCAGCTGAGCGGACCGGCCTACTTCTCCGACCGCACGCACAGCGACCACGTGCACCTCGGGTTCGACGCCGACGCCTGAGGGGCACCTCAGCCGTCGGAGTCGGTCCACTCGATGCGCTTCTCCAACAACGTGTCCAGGGCCACCGAGTCACCGTCTCGACCCCCCTTGCCCACCTGCAGCGGTGGCGGAGTCGGCTCGACCGTGACGGTGCGCCACCGGCCGAAGCGCTGCGGGGCGACGACGAGAACGTAGAAGCGTCCGTCGGCGCCGACGCCGACCGACTGGTCTCGTTTGAGGTACCAGCCGACGACACCCGTCTTGTATCGGCCACCGCCCGACCAGGGCCGGGCGGTCAGCTCCTCCGTGGGCACGCCTGCCTGCGTAGCCTGCTCGACGAACGCGTCCAAGAGCACCTGCGCCTTGACCGACTCCTCACGATCGCGGCGCTGCTGGGCGGCCACGTGGTAGTCCGCCTGCGCCGCCCGCTCGTCCCGCCGGTCCCCAGGGTCATCGGCCATCGGTCGTCTCCGTCCCACGTCTCGGCTGGACACTATCCCGGGCGGAGGTGATGGCCGCGCCTACGCCGCGGCCGCGAGGAACTGGGTGGTCGCGAGCTCACGGTAGAGCGGGTCGCCGGCGACGAGCTGGGTATGCGTGCCGACGGCCCGGACGCGACCGGCGTCCAAGACGACGATCCGGTCGGCGAGCATGACGGTGGACAGCCGATGGGCGACGACGAGCACGGTGGTGGTGCGCGCCGCCTCGGTGACGGCGTCGCGGAGGGCGGCCTCGTTGACGGCGTCGAGCTGCGAGGTGGCCTCGTCGAGCAGCAGCAGGCGCGGTCGGCGTAGTAGCGCTCGAGCGACGGCGATCCGCTGCCGCTCGCCGCCGGACAGCTTCATGCCCCGGTGCCCGACCGTCGTCTCGAGGCCGTCGGGCAGGGCTGCCACCATGGCCGTGAGACGGGTCGTGCGGAGCGCCTCCTGCACGTCCTCCTCGTCGCTCTCAGGAGCGCCGAAGACGAGGTTCTCCCGCAGGGTGCCGGACAGCACGGGAGCGTCCTGCTCGACGTAGCCGATCCACGAACGCAGCTGCGCCACCGGCCAATCGCGGACGTCAGTGCCGTCGACGAGCACCCGGCCGGAGTCCGGCTCATAGAACCGCTCGATGAGTGAGAAGACACTGGTCTTGCCCGCCCCTGACGGACCGACGAACGCCGTCATCCCACCCGGGGGGATGACGAAGCTGACTCCGTCGTGCACGGCGGGGAGGTCCGCGTCGTAGCGGAAGCGCACGTCGTCGAAGATGACCGCGGCATGTGGTGCGACCGGGGGGCGGCCCGGCATGACCGGCATACCGGCGTCGGCTGTCGGCTCGACCGCCGGCTCGACCGGCAGCGACTGCGCTTCGAGGATGCGGGTCACGGCGGCGGCTCCGACCTGGTACTGGGTGACCGCCGACGCGAGCTGGTTGACCGGGGAGATGAGGAAGAACACGTAGAGTAGGAAGGCGACGAGCGTGCCGACGGTGATGGTGCCGGAGGCCACCCGGGCCCCGCCGACGCTGAGCACGGCGATGAAGGCCACCTGGATGGCGAGGCCGGCGACGTTGCCCGCGATGGCGCCCCACTTCGCAGCGCGGATGCTCGCCCGCCATGCGTCGGTGGCCGCGTCGTCGAGCCGCCGCCCCTCGCGCTCCTCGGCACCGGACGCCTTGACGGTGCGGAAGGCGCCGAACATCCGCTCCAGCGCGGCACCCATGAGACCGACCGACTCCTGGGCGTGCCGGGACGCCTGGTTGATGCGCGGGACCACGAGGGCGATGGCCACGACCGCGAGCCCGAGGGAGACCAGCGTCACCCCGAGCATGACGAGGTCCATGAACGCCATGAGCACCACCGTCGCGACCAGCGTCAGCAGCCCGGTGACCCCGCCCAGCAGCGAGCCGATGATGACCTCACGCAGCAGGGTGGTGTCGGCCGTGACGCGGGACATGAGGTCACCGGGCTCGTGCTGCTCCACCGCCGACATCCGCAGCCGGAGCAGCCGCTCCAGCAGGCCTTGTCGGGCGGCCAGCACCACCGACTCCGCGGTGCGACGCAACACGTAGCCACCGATGGCGCCGACCACGGCGTTGGCCACGACCAGCGCCGACAGCAGGCCCACCAACCCGACCACCGACCGGTCCGTGCCCAGCTCGCTGATCAGCTGCCGGACCACCAACGGCAGCGCGAGTCCGCTCCCCGCCGTGGCCAGGCTGAGTATGCCCCCGAGCAGCAGCATCGCCCAGTGCGGCCGCGCATACCCCAGGAGCACCCGCCACGTCGCCCTGGGGTGCGTCGGGGCGACGTCCGCGCGCGGTTCCATATCGTCAGCCTACGTTCCGGTTCGGCGTCCGCTCGGGCCGATCACGCCCGGGCCAACCGGTCAGGAATCGAGAAGCCGGGAGCGGACGGTCAGGCCTAGCCTTGATATGGAGGCAGTGACCAGCCGAGCCGTACAGGGTTTGGTACCAGACGAAAGGACACCTTGATGCCCACGAAGAGCACCGAGACCAGCACCGGCGGGTTCAGCGCCGAGGAGCGGGCGGCGATGAAGGAGCGCACCGCCGAGCTGCGGGCGGAGGGCAAGAAGGGCAGCAAGAAGGCCGACGGCCTTCAGTCCCTCCTTGACCGCATCGAGCAGATGGCGCCGGAGGACCGGGCGTTGGCCGAGCGGGTGCACGTGGCCGTGACCTCCGCCGCCCCCGAGCTGTCCCCGAAGACCTGGTACGGAATGCCGGCCTACGAGAACGCGGCCGGCAAGGTCGTCGTCTTCTTCCAGGACTCGGGCAAGTTCAGCTACCGATACTCGACCCTGGGCTTCCAGGACGCGGCCAACCTCGACGACGGTGACATGTGGGCGGCGTCGTATGCGCTCGTCAGGTGGAGCCCGGCGGTGGAGAAGCGGGTTACTCAGCTGGTGAAGGCCGCCGTGTCCTGACCCTCGAGCGGCGATGGAGCCGATCCGTCAGTGCAAGAACGAGTCCGTCCTGCGCCAGTTCAAAGCCGGTCCGGGTCGTGCCGGACGGCCGCGCTGGACGCGACCCAAGGCGGGGAACGTGTCGGCCGGGAGGCTCGCCTACGTCTGGTGGGGGAGGTCGTCGCCCGCCTCGGCGAGCTCGCCCACCGGCTGGACGACCCCGACGCCGACCGGCCTTCAAAATCCGCTTCCCAGCCCCGGGATGGCCGCGCTCCTCGCCCCGCGCATGGTGACCAACGGGACCCCCACCGTGCGGGGTACTTCAACGACATGACCCCACTATCAGAACCGCGACGCCGCGCCCGCGATCACCTGCCCCATCTTCGTCACGGACAACGAGACCGACCACGCTCAAGGGGACAAGGGCGGCTGCCCTACGACCACCTCACCGGACCGAAGGACTTCCGGCTCTTCACCCGCAGCGACGGCGCCGAAGGTCACTGCGAGGGCATGGCCCCGATCGTCTTCTGGACTGCCGCCCTCGACTGGCTCGACGGGACGATGGCCCCGCTGCGCCGGCACTGAACGGGCGTTCCCTGCGTGGCCGGGCTGCTCAGCCAGCCGGCCAGGTCCGGAGGGTGGGCCGGTAAATACCAAGCTGAACGTGGTGGCGCCGAATAGCACCCGTTGCTCGCCGTCGTACGCCGCGAGCCGGGGGTCGAGGAACTCCGGACCCTGCTTGCCCCAGTAGCCGCCCCAGTCACCAGGCGGCCCGTAGGAAGCGTTCCCGTCGAGGCTGGTGAAGATGTCGAACGTGGAGGTGGCCGTCATGGAACTACAGACCGGCCTTCAGTGCGGAACTCATCGTTTCCGTTCAGGTCGGCACGCGGGCACGCTCGTGGGCCTCGGCGAGGATCTGCTCGACGGTCTGCAGCGCGGTGAGACTTGAGGTGTCGAACCACCAGCCCAGGCTCCCGAAGTGTCGGCGCATCGACGCGCTCAGCTGGTCGTAGCCGTCGAAGAAGAACTGTTGCTCTGGCGGACGGGTCTCGTTGCGGTGCCGGCATACCTCCGCGCCCGGGTCGAGGACGATCAGCAGGAGCCGCCGGGAGGCCAAGGCCTTGCGGTAGGTGTCCAGCTGCGCACCGTCGGGAAGGACGATGTCGATGACGGGGGTGAAGCCGGCGTCGGCGAAGTTGCCCGCCAGGGCGCACACGTTGGTGTTGAGCAACCGCACCTGCCGTGCGGCCTCGCCGGCGGGTTCCCCGAGAGGCCATACGTATCCACTGGCGATGAGCCGGCCGATGAAGAACGAGTCCATCAGGGCCGAACGGGTCAGCTCGTCCGCGACGAGTCGGGAGATGGTCGACTTACCCGCGCCCGGCGCGCCGGTGATGAGCAGGCATGCGCGCCCACCGTCCAGCCGTTGCTCGGCCGCGTCCACGCCTGACGTCACTCGAGCACTGTAGGACGCGATGAGCGGCGGCCGGCGAACCGAAGGACCGCCGACTACTTCCCGAACACGGTCCAGTGCCCTTCGGAGACCACCTCGACCGACCCGTCGACGACCGTGATGGCGGTCTGTTCGTCGATGGCGTAGGCCGGAGCGCCGAGGTCGACCGCCCACCGTTCGGCGATGGCCATGGTGTTCGTCGGAAAGGCGTCCAGGTGCGGGAAGATCGAGAAGTCGACGACACCGAGGGTGCGGTCGTCCGGCGCCGACAGCCATTCGACGAACAGAGCCCCGATCCGGGGCGTCAGCACCATGCTTCCGGCGCTGACTCCCACCCAGACCAGGTCCGAGAGCGAAGGCAGCAGGTCGGCCAGCCCGGACTCGCGCATCCAGTGGCACAGATAGGTCGCGTCGCCTCCGTCGACCAACAGCACATCGGCCTCCTGCACCCAGGGGACCCACCGACCTGCCCCGATCGTGGGTAGCGCGGTCAGCTCGAGGACCCCGAGCGACGCCCAGCCCAGGCCAGAGAAGTGCCGCCACTGAGGCTGGGCGGCGACGAAGCCCTGCACCGAGGTCGGACCACACATCGGGTGACCCCACTGGGCCGTTGGGACGCACAGGGCGCGGCACTCGGCAATTGGTTTAGGGAGCAGCTGCTCGAGCGCCGAGTGGATGCTGGGGTTGGTGACGCCGCCTGACGTCAGCAGGAGCTTCATGGGGTGTCTCCAAGGCAGTGCGCGGAAAGGGATGAGACTCAGACCAGAGTCCGCGCGCCAACTCATCGGCGGGCTCGACCCCTCCGAGGTGTGGGGCAACAAGCTGGTGGCCAAGGGAGCAGGGATCGGCTCACATGGGCAGGCTCAAGGAATGGGCCAAGACCATGAGCCACCGGCCCGCCCGCGTCACGAACACGTTGCTCATCATCGTGAAGTCCTCCAAGCGGGCGCCGTTCGGCATCCGGATGACGGCGTGCTGGACCCCCGTCACCACCACGGCCGTGCCGAACGCGTCGGCTCTCAGGTCGTGGCAGGCGATGGACACCACCTCGCCGGGAAACGAGGTCATCCGCTCCACGAACGCCGACCGGTCTCGGTCCTCCTCCCCAGGAGTCCGCAGAATGAAGTCGTCGGCCAGCACCCGCATCCACGCCTCCGGATCCTTGGCGCGCATGGCCCCCCACACATCGAGCCGCTGGACGTCGAGCACCTCGCGGGCGGCGACGCCGTTCACCGGCGACCAGCGGGGACTCCGTGGGGCCGCCTCATGAATCCAGTCTGCCTTCTCTGGAGGACAGCCCGCCGGTCGTAGGCAGGTGCCTGACCTTCGACGGGTGACGGCGGGTTCGGCAGGCGACGTGCAGCACGACCGCACAAGGCATCCAGCTCGCAACGC
>JALZBI010000086.1 GCA_030947565.1 Actinomycetota bacterium | reverse complement strand
GGTCGAGACCGGGCACAAGCGGCGGATAGACGCACCTCTAGCCGAACTGTCCGATGCTTGGCGGGCCTGAGAGAGCGACGGAACTACGGCTCATTGCCAGCGCTGTCAGTCGGTGTGGGCGAGGCTGGAGGACAGGTCGCGGTGGGCTTCTGCCTGCGTCAGGAGCGTGTGGGCCTTGGTCTCGAAGAGCTCGACGACGTCGGCGCCGGCCTCTGATATCAGCTCCCGCCCTGCCCGACGGCCCGCAATCGCGCCCGAGGACCCGCCCTTCTCGCGGCGACAGGATGCAGGTCGGCGACCAAGCCCCTCCCTCGGATCGGGGGACGCGGGTTGGGCGGGCCGGCCCGGGTAATGGGGCCGGCAGTAAGTTGAGGTATGCGTGTAGTGGTTATCGGCGGTACCGGCCATATCGGCACGTATCTCGTGCCGAGTCTGGTCCGGGCGGGTCACCGTGTGGTCGTCATCAGTCGCGGCGCTCGGCAGCCGTACCGTGAGGACCCCGTGTGGCGGGACGTGAAGATGGTGACCTGTGACCGACAGGCATCAGAGCAGGACGGTGACTTCGGCAGAGTGATTGCCGGGCTAGGGCCGGACGTGGTGGTGGACCTGACCTGCTTCACCCCGGTGCAGGTGCAGCAGCTGGTCGAGGCGCTGGACGGTCAGCACGTCGTGCATACCGGCAGCGTGTGGTCGTACGGGCCGAGCGCCCTCGTCCCGACGACTGAGGACGCACCCAAACACCCCTACGGGGACTACGGCGTCAACAAGCTGGCCATCGAGCGGTACCTGATCGGAGAGCAGGATCGGGTGCGGGCCAGTGTCGTGCATCCCGGGCACATCAGTGGTCCGGGCTGGATGCCCATCGGCCCCGCCGGCAACCTCGACCCAAAGGTGATCGACTCGCTACGCACCGACGGCTCCTGCCTGCTGCCCGACCGGGGGGGCGAGACCATCCACCACGTGCACGCCGACGACGTCGCCGCCCTGCACCAAGCCTGCCTCGAGCAACCCGACGTGGCCGCCGGGCAGAGTTTCAACAGCGTCTGTACCCAGGCCTTCACCCTGCGCGGCTACGCCGAAGTCGTGGCCCGCCACTTCGGCCACGAGCCGAAGCTCGAATTCGTGCCGTGGAACGAGTTCACCACCCGCGTCGACCCCAAACATGCCGACCAGACCCTGGAACACATCGGCCGTGCACCCCTGTACTCGATGGAGAAGGCCCGCACCGTCCTGAACTTCGTCCCCCAACACGACGTGACGGACACCGTCCTCGAATCCATCGACACCTGGGTCGCCGCCAACCCGAACAGATAGCCCGCAGGATGAGCTCCCGATACCGCCAACACGTTCCGAGCTACGGCAATTAGTCGAGTGGCCTCAGGTCCACTTGCGGCTGCGACGCAACTCGTTGGCCGCCGGCAGCGGCGCCTAAAGCCGGGGAAGTTGGCTGTGGACGCCATACAGCAGGCTGAAAGGTAGCCTGAATAGGTCCGATCGACGCAGTGAGTGAGATACTCCCTCGGCGCTCGAACCGGTGCGGGAGCTGTCGTCGCGGTGGCCGCGCAGTTCTTTCCGAACGTCCCAGATGCGATCCAGTGCTACGCGAACGAGAAAGCGCGGGAACCTGTCTCCCAGCCGACCTGCTTATGTCCGGCTGAACGGCCGGGGGGGCGGCGCTGCGCCCCCGTGCCACGCATCCGCTAGCGTCACCTCTCATGTCGATGACCCTCCCCGCGCCGCGCGTCCTCGGTGACGTCCTCCCCGGTGGTCTCGTCGACGCTGCGCTCGTCCTCGGCGGCGCCGCCCTCACCGCGCTCGCCGCACAGGTGTCGGTCCCGCTGCCGTTCACCCCCGTGCCGCTGACCCTGCAGACCTTCGCGGTGCTGCTCGTGGGCGCCTCGCTCGGCACCGCACGCGGTCTGCTGTCGATGGTGCTCTACCTGCTCGTCGGCCTCGCCGGGGTGCCGGTCTTCTCCCACGGGACGTCCGGCTGGGGCGGCGCGTCCTTCGGCTACGTCGTGGGCTTCGTCCTCGCCGCCGCCCTCGTCGGCCGGCTCGCTGAGCGCGGTCTGACGCGGACCCCGCTGCGCACCGCCGGTGTGATGGTGCTCGGCAACCTCGCCATCTACGCAGTTGGCGTGCCCTGGCTGATGGCGGTCGCCCACGTGGACCTCCTGAAGGCGCTCGCGCTCGGTGTGGTTCCCTTTCTCATCGGCGACGCCGTCAAGGTCGCCGTGGCGGCCGGCCTCTTCCCCGCAACGTGGCGGCTCGTCGGCCAACGCTGAGCCACGCGGCGCCGCCCGGCGTCCCTTCCTCCGTGCCCCACTGCTGAGGCGGTCCGATGCATCTGAGTCCTTCCGACACCGAGAAGCTGCTGCTGTCCGTCGCCGGCATGGTGGCCCGCGACCGACTCGACCGCGGAGTCCTGCTCAACTACCCGGAGTCGGTCGCCCTGCTCAGCACGTGGGTCATCGAACGGGCCCGGGAGGGTGCGGGGGTCGCGGAGCTCATGGAGACCGGCCGAGCCGTGCTGACCCGCGAGCAGGTCATGCCCGACGTCGTCGACATGCTCACCGAGGTGCAGGTCGAGGCCACCTTCCCCGACGGGCGCAAGCTCGTCACCCTCCACCAGCCCATCGCCTGAGGAGACCGTCGTGGCCACGCGCAGCAGCGGACCCGGTGCGGTCCGGGTCGCACCGGGCGCGATCGTCATCAACGGCGACCGCACCGACGACGAGCGGCTCGAGCTCGTCATCGTCAATACCGGCGACCGGCCGGTGCAGATCGGCTCGCACATCCACCTGCCCGACACCAACTCGGCGCTCGACTTCGACCGCGTGGCCGCCCACGGGTTCCGGCTCGACATCCCTTCGGGGACGTCGCAGCGGTTCGAGCCGGGTGCGTCGCGCACCGTCTCGGCGGTGGCGCTGCGCGGCGCCCGTCGCGTCCCGGGGGTGCAGGTTCGGACTGAGCAGGAGGCGGACCTCGATGGCTGAGATCGACCGCGAGCGGTATGCCGCGCTCTACGGACCGACGATGGGCGACCAGCTCCGCCTCGGCGACACCGACCTCTGGGTGCAGGTCGAGCAGGACCTCACGGTCGGCGGTGAGGAGGCCGTCTTCGGCGGCGGCAAGTCGATCCGGGAGTCGATGCTCCAGTCGGCCCGGTCTCGCGCCGAGGGAGCGCTCGACACGGTCATCACCAACGCCGTCGTGCTCGACCACTGGGGCATCGTCAAGGCCGACGTGGGGATCCGTGACGGTCGCATCGTCGCCCTCGGCCGGGCCGGTAACCCCGACGTCTCCGACGGGGTCCGCCCCGACCTCGTCATCGGCCCGTCCACCGACGTCATCAGCGGCGAGGGCCGCATCCTCACGGCGGGAGGCATCGACAGCCACGTGCACCTGCTGTCGGCCTCCCAGCTCGTCGAGGCCGTCTCGACCGGGATCACGACGGTGGGCGGTGGCGGCACCGGGCCGTCGGAGGGCTCCAAGGCCACGACGGTCACCCCCGGGGGGTGGCATCTCACCGCGGTCCATCGTGGGCTGGATGCGTTGCCGCTCAACGTCTTCCTCATGGGCAAGGGCAACACGGTGAGCATGCCGGGGCTGCGCGAGCAGGCGCTCGCCGGAGCCGCGGCGTACAAGGTGCACGAGGACTGGGGCTCGACCCCGGCCGCGATCGACGCCGCGCTGGGGGCGGCCGACGAGTTCGGGATCCAGGTCGCCCTGCACTCCGACAGCCTCAACGAGGCGGGCTACCTCGAGTCGACGCTGCGCGCCATCGGCGGCCGGTCGATTCACGCCTTTCACGCCGAGGGGGCCGGGGGTGGGCACGCGCCGGACATCATGCGGGTGGCCGGCGAGGCCTACGTCATCCCGGGGTCCACCAACCCCACGCTCCCCCACACGGTCAACACGGTGGCCGAGCACCTCGACATGCTCATGGTCTGCCACCACCTCAACCCGCAGGTGCCTGAGGACCTCGCGTTCGCCGAGTCCCGGATCCGCGAGACGACCATCGCGGCCGAGGACGTGCTGCACGACATGGGCGCGATGTCGATCACCTCGTCGGACGCGCAGGCGATGGGCCGGATCGGCGAGGTCATCACGCGCACGTGGCAGGTCGCCCACGTCATGAAGGCCCGGCGCGGGTCGCTAGGGGAGAGCCTGCCCGCCGACAACGAGCGGGCCCGCCGCTACATCGCCAAGTACACGATCAACCCGGCCGTCGCCCACGGGCTCGCCGCCGAGATCGGGTCGGTCGAGCCCGGTAAGCTCGCCGACCTCGTGCTGTGGGACCCGCGGTTCTTCGGGACCCGCCCCGATGTCGTCATGAAGGGCGGCGCGCTCGTCTGGGGAGCCCTGGGCGATCCCAACGCCTCGATCCCCACGCCGCAGCCGGTGCTCATGCGGCCGACGCTCTTCGAGGGCAGCGCCGCCGACCACGCCGTGACCTTCGTGGCTCCGGCTGCGCTCGACGACGGCCTCGCCGGACGGTTGGGGCTGCGTCGGCGGCTCGTGCCCGTTACGCCGACCCGTGACATCGGCAAGGCGCAGATGGTCAACAACGACGTCTGCCCTCGCATCGACATCGACCCTGAGACATTCCGAATCGAGGTCGACGGCACCGAGGTGCTGCCCTCCCCCGCCGACCGGCTGCCGCTGGCGCAGCTGTACTCGCTCTTCTGAGCCGACCGACCTCCCTCCTGTGCCTGCCACCGCCGTCCATCCGGACCTGCTGCTCATGCTGCTGGCCGACGCCCGCCTGCCGACGTCCAGCCACACCCAGTCCAGCGGTCTGGAGCCGGCTCTCCTCGGCGGCCTCGACCCCGCCGACCTGACCCCCTACTGCCGTACCCGGCTGGCCACGGTGACCCGCACCGAGGCGGCCACGGCGGTGGTCTGCCGCGCCCGGGCCGTCGCGGGCCACACGACCGACGATGTCGAGCAGGTCTGGGCCGCGAGTACGCCGAGCGGGGCGATCCGCGACGCCTCCCGGATGCTTGGCCGGGCCTACCGCCGCCTCGCCCTCACGCTGTGGCGCGACGAGCCGACCATGGCCGAGCTGGTCGCCGTCACCGCGCCCTGCCGCCCACGGGTCCTCGGGCTGGTCGCGGCGGCGGCCGGCCTGTCCGCCGACGCGCTCGCCCGGCTCGTCGCCTACGACGACCTGCAGTCGGCGCTCGCCGCGTCGCTCAAGCTGTTGCCCGGCGACCCGGCGGACGCGACCGCGCGGCTCCTCACGCTCGCGCCGGACGTCGAGGCGCTGGTGCGCGAGGTGGCCGGCGCCGCCGGGTCCCGCGACATCCCGGCGTGGTCCGCCCCCCTCCTCGAGGGCTGGGCCGAGAGCCACGCATCCGCCGAACGGAGGCTGTTTCGTGCCTGATCTTCACGCTCCCTCCCGCGCACTCCCGCGCCGCGCCCTCCGCCTCGGTGTCTGCGGGCCGGTCGGCACCGGCAAGACGTCGCTCATCGGGCTGCTGTGCCGCGAGCTGGGACCCACCCTGTCGGTGACCGTCGTCACCAACGACATCTACACCGACGAAGACGCCCGAATGCTCCGCAGCGCAGGGGTCCTCGCCCCCGAGCGGATCCGCGCGGTGGAGACCGGCGCCTGCCCGCATACCGCCATCCGCGACGACATCACCGCCAACCTCCTGGCCGTCGAGGACCTCGAGGCCGACTTCGACCCGGTCGACCTCGTGCTCGTCGAGTCGGGCGGCGACAACCTGACCGCCACCTTCTCCCCCGCCCTCGTCGACACCCAGATCTTCGTGCTCGACGTGGCGGGTGGCGGCGACGTCGTCCGCAAGGGCGGTCCGGGCATCAGCCGCGCCGACCTGCTGGTCGTCAACAAGACCGACCTCGCGCCCTACGTCGGAGTGGACGGCGAGCGAATGGTGAGCGAGGGCGCCGCCGCCCGTGACGGACGCCCCGTGATCGGCTTGTCTCGCGACGATCCCCACTCGGTGCGGGTACTGCTCGACTGGGTCACCGGGCAGCTCAGCGCCTTCCGGGGGGGCGACCTGGTGCCCGTCGACCCCGGACCCATGGCGGCGCACCACCACGGCTTCGACGGTGCGCAGGATGCCGAGCACGGGCACCAGCACGGTCAGCAGCACGCCGACCACACCCACGACCACGCGCCGGCGTCGGAATGACCGACACACACCTGTGCGTCACCGCCGACCCGCTGGGTCGGCGGGCGCGGGTGGACCTGCGCTCGGAGGGACCGCGGGGGCGCGGGCACATCGGCGTCCGCATGCTGCAGGCTCGGCCGGACGGCGCCCGGGTGGCGCTCGTCGCCGAGGGCGCGCTCCTCGTCGCCGGTGACACCATCGGCCTGCACGTGCGTGTTGGGCCCGGCGTCACGCTGGAGGTCGTCGAGCCAGCCGGCACGGTGGCGTACGACATGCGCGGCGGCCATGCCCGGTGGAGCGTCCACGTCCACCTCGACCGCGGAGCCCGGCTGGTCTGGTGCGCTGAGCCGCTCGTGGTGTCGGCCGGCGCTCGAGTCTTCCGCACGCTGACCGTCGAGCTGGGGCCGGGCGCCGTGGCCGTCCTTCGCGAGACGGTGGTCCTCGGGCGGGCGGCGGAGTCGGGAGGCGTCCTACACCAACGGATGCGGGTCACCGGCCCCGAGGGAGCGCTCCTCGCCGAGGACCTCGACGTCGACGGGGCTCACCCCCAAACAGGTGTGCTGCAGGGGATCCGCGTCGTCGACACCGTCTTCACTCTGGGCCGGCGGGCGACCGGCATACCGGCACCCGATGGCGCCCACCGGCTGGAGCTCGACGGGGAGGGCACCCTGCTGCGGTGGCTGGGGCCGGCGGTGCACCTCTCGACCCTCGACGCGGCGTGGACCACCCTCGGCCGGCGACGCCACGAGATCCCCGCCTGACCCACGCGATGCCATGGGCTCGGCGGGGCATCCCGTGGTGCAGGGGGATCGCGGCGAACGGGACCGGTCAGCGTCGCCGGACAGGAGGCGCTCGAACGGCGTGATGTCCTCGAACGGGTCCGGGGGTTGGGCCGCGCTCACCCCCACCACGAGCTCCGCGAGCTCGGCGGCCCGCGGTCAATTCGGGCGCCGGAGCGGCGTGGAGCGCCGTCTCGCCCCAGTCGTTGGACGCGGCGAACACGGTCGTCGGCGCCACCCGGGCCCGGCCGTACTGCAACACCGGATTCACCGCGTACTTTAGGGCGAGCGAGTGCTTCGCCGTGCCGCCCGTCGCGCCGATGACCATGGGGGTGCCCTCGAGGCAGCCCGGCTCGAGCACGTTGAGGAAAGACTTGACCAGCCCGCTGAGCGAGGCGCTGAAGATCGGCGTCATCAGCACCAGGCCGTCGCCGCGCGTACCCCGTCGAGCACCGGCCTGAGGCTCGCCGATGGGAACCCGGTCAGCAGGTGATCGGTAACCGCGTGGGCGTGCTCGCAGCTCGACCATCTTGACAACGACGTCGTCAACCGCGGGACGCCAGCGCGGCGCGGGTCCCGGCGGCCAACCGGTCGGCCAGCAGCCGTGACGATGACGGCACGCTCAGCCCGCCGCTGACGACGACGAGGCTGCGGGTCGTCACGAGGCCTCCAGCGCGGACTCGACCACACCAGCCGTCTCCCGAGCGGCCAGCAGACTTGCGTGCGTCGAAGCGTCCGGCACGCCGGGAGCCCACAGCGCCGCGAACTCCGTGCGCAGCACCGGGATTAACTCCTCACCCAGGATGTCGAACTGCTCGAGCACCGTCTTGAGCGGCGGCCCGGACGTGGACCGGGCCGACGGGTGGCCCTACCAATCCACCGCAACCAACACTCCACACGCCACCGGCAGGCAGCGCGTTAAGGCCCGACTGGTGCCGGACAACGAGACGGTCCTGCTTGGCTGCAGGCGTTATCAGGCCCGGTGGCGGTGGTCTTTGAGGGCCGCCCGGCGCGGTACGGGCTGGCTCGATTCCTAGCCGGCCGGGAAATCAGATGCGTGGTCGCTGCACCCTAGAAGATGCATCGCCCGTCCGGAGACCGGGTCAAGACCGATGCGCGAGATGCGCTGCTGCTGGCTCGGTTTGTTGCGCCTGGGTGAAGCGGACCGTCATTGCGAACGTCGCTGTCGCCCGTGAGCTCGCCGGCTGGTGCCGGTCCTTCGCCATGATCGAGGACCCTGCGGCCCCC
>JALZBI010000085.1 GCA_030947565.1 Actinomycetota bacterium | reverse complement strand
CAGCGGCCACGGCGGACCCGGCGCAGCAGCAGCTCGGTGCAGCCGATCTTCTCCCGTGGACGTCTCGCAGTCTGCTCCGCGCCGCGCGAGTACTGGCTGGCCTGGGCCTTCACGACGGAAAAGACAGTCCGACCGTCACTCGACTAGACCTGTTGTGGGGCACGATGCGAGGAGGCCATCGTGGCGAGTAGGACAATGGAGTCGTCACGCGCCGGCCCGGCTGTGGTGGCCACAGGGCCACACAGGGCAGAGCCAGCGCCAGCCCGGGAACCCCGGCCAGCGGTAGTCTCCGAGGACCGGCTCTGGTGCGTGGTGGATGTTGCTTACTACCTCAGCGTTCCGGTCCAAACCGTGTACTCGTGGCGTGGACAAGGCGTCGGCCCTCCGGGCCGGCTCGTAGGTCGGCGTCTTCGATACCGCCCCGAGGATGTCAAGAGGTGGGTGGCCGCGTTACCGACGGAGGTTGCCTTATGAAACGGCTTGCCCTAGGGGAGCGTGGGGAGGTCAGCTACCTCACCCAAGGCACGAGCACGATCGCTCTCGTCTACTACCGAGACTTCACCGGTCATCGGCGCAAGATCAAGAGGTCCGGCTCCTCCAAGGCCGCTGCGCGCCGCGCCGTCGACAAGGCACTCGACTCGGTCCTGTCAGTCGGTCAGGGGGGCGAGTTCACCGCCTCGAGCACGTTGCATCAAGCGGCCTCCGGCTGGTTGGCGATGTTCGACGGGCAAGTGCAGCGCGGCGCCCGATCGCCCTCGACCCTTGAGCTGTACCGCGACGCCGTTGATCGGCACGTCGTGCCGGGGATCGGTCAGCTCCGTCTTGGAGAGATCACGACCGGGAGAGTCGACCGCTTTCTGCAACGGGTTCTTGACTCCAAGGGCTATGCGACCGCGAAGCTGACACGTACCGTTCTGTCAGGTATCTGTGGCTGGCTTGTACGACGAGATGCGTTGAGCCACAACCCGGTCCGTGACGCCACCCCCTTGCAAGGCGACCATGACCGGACGCCTCGCGCCTTGACCCCGGCCCAGATCCGTGACTGGCTGAAGGTGCTCGACGCGGATCCGATGGCGCAGCGCTGGGACCTTCCGCAGCTCGCGCGGTTCATCCTGGCCACCGGTCTCCGGTTGGGTGAGGCCTTAGCGGTTTCCTGGCAAGACGTCGACCTCAACCGTGGCGTCATCAACATCGAATGGACGGTGTTGAGGCTCAAGGGCCAGGGCCTGGTGCGGCGTCCGTTGAAAACTAAGTCGTCCTACCGCGTTTTGGTCCTACCCGGCTGGTGCCTGACCATGCTTAAGCAGCGACGAGTGAGTCGCGGTGCCTTCGACGGCCCCGTTTTCCCTGATTCCAACGGCGGCTTTCGCGATCGCAACAACGTCGGCCGCGCCTTCCGGCAGGTCCGTTCCGGCACGGACTTCGAATGGGTCAAGCCGCACACGTACCGCAAGACGGTCGCCACCCTGCTGGACAGCAAGGGTGCTACCGCGCGGATGATCGCGGACCAACTAGGCCACGCCCGAGTCTCGATGACCCAGGACGTCTATATGGGGAGGCGGGCGGTCAACTCTCAGGTCGCGGAGGCGCTCAACACCTTCGACCCCGACCGCCCCGACGCTCAGCAGGACGAGTGATGCATGTGACCCCACATGTAACCCCTCAACCCGGGACTGGCCGTTCAGTGACGAATGCCCTAGCTCCTGACCTGCGGGTTTGGTGGGCCCCGTGGGACTCGAACCCACAACCTACGGATTAAAAGTCCGCAGCTCTAACCATTGAGCTAGAGGCCCCGGCGCGGTCGCACCTCGGGTGAGGGTACCGAAGGGCCGAGACCTACGAACCGCGGGTGCAGGTGCAGCCGCTGCCCGAGCCGCTGCGCACGCCACGGCCTGGCCGAAGCCGAACGCGGTGGATCCGTTGTGGGCCCCGCATGGGTGTCGGAGCGACTCCACCACGGTCGGTGCACGACTAGCGTGGTGGCGGTGGCGCGGATGAACCGGGTGGCACCGACCGGCGAGATCAACGCGATCCCGTTGCGCGGCAGCTGGATGGGCAACCGCGGGATCCTCCACGACGGTGCGTCGGCCGCGGCCGGCCGGGTGGTGCGTCACCACGCGAGCACCCTGTGGATCACCTGCACCCTGGTGTTCGGTGACTGGCGGGCTCCGCAGTGGGAGCCCCATCACTACACCGTGCTCTTCTTCCACGACGAGGCCGTCGCCCTCGCCGCCGGGCATCGGCCGTGCGCGCTGTGCCGACGGCCCGCATACGACGCATACCGTTCGGCGGTGGCCCGGCACGACCAAGCAGAACCCTTGTTGGCCAAGGAGATCGACGCACGGCTGCATCTCGAGCGACTCGTCCCTCGCAGCCGGACCCACCGACGGCACTCGATGCCATGGGGCGACGTGCCCCACGGGGCCTTCGTGATCGCCGACGAGGCCCCTCACCTGGTCGGGGGTGACCTGCTGGTGCCGTGGACCACCTCGGGCTACGGGCCGGCGGTGCCGCGCCCACGGCAGGGCGAGGCGACCGTGCTGACCCCGCCCACCACCATCGCGGCCCTGCTGGAGGGGTACGAGCCGCAGGTCGACGCCTCGGCCCGGCTCTGAAGGACGTCAGGGTCGGACCAGGGTCGGGTCAGGGACGATCCGCACTGTGCCGGCCGCCGGCGGTCCGCACGATGGAGACATGACAACGACACCCGCTTCCGCTCCTACTCCGGCTCTGGACCGGTTCTTCGCCACGCTGCGTCGCAGCTCCGTCACCCGGTCGTCGGACCGGGTCATCGCGGGGGTCGCCGCAGGCGTCGCCGCCCGGCTCGGCGTCTCTCCCGCCATCGTTCGCGTGGCCATCGTCGGCCTGGCGATCTTCGGCCCCGGGGTCCTGCTCTACCTCCTCGCCTGGCTGATGCTGCCCGACGCGCAGGGGCATATCCGCCTCGAGCGCGCGGTCCGCGGCGGCGAGGGCGGCTCGATCCTGCTGCTCGTCGTCGGCGGCCTCGCCCTGCTGGGAGCGCTGTTCGGCGACGAGGTCGGCCGGGGTCCGGGGATGCACGGGCATGGGCCATGGCCGCTGCTCATCGTGGCCGGCATCGCGCTCCTCGGCTGGAAGAAGGGCTGGTGGCAGCGCCACACCGGTCGCGGTGGGCACGGTGGTCGCGGCGCCAGCGGCCACCACCAGCAGCCCAGCCCCACGGCGGCCCCTTCTCCGACCACGGCTACTACGACGCCCCCGGCCACCCTGGCCACCCCGGGCGGCCCCCAGGACGCGCCCCGCGCCTGACGCATACCCCAGCCGGCACGCAGCAGATCGGTGCAGGTTCGCACCCCCTCGACGGGGTGCGAACCTGCACTCGTCGCGGTCAACCCTTCCGAGAGCTCAGGACCCGTGCGCGGACGGCGTCCAGCCGACCTGTACGAGGTGGTAACCGTCACGCGTCAGCATCCGGGCCCGCCCCGGCACCGACGGCACCGCCCGCAGCTGCCCGATGAGGGCCCCCTCGCTCGGGTCGCCGCTGAGCAGCATCCCGGGCTGGGCCAGGTCGCGCAGGGCGGTGACCAGGTTGTCGTAGAGCCGGCCGGCGCCACCGGTGCGGCGGGCCACGGCGACGTGCAGGCCGACGTCGACGGCCTGGGCGAGCAAGGGGACGAGGGGTTCGAGGGGGTTGCCCTGGCTGGTCGCGACCAGCTCGTAGTCGTCGATGACGACGAACGCCTCCCGGCCCTCCCACCACGTGCGGTTGCGCAGCTGATCGGGGGTGACGTCCGCGCCCGGCAGCCGGCTGCGCAGGAACTCGGCCAGCCCGCCGGCCAGGTCGGCGGCGGTGTCGGCGTTGGTCGCGTAGTCGGCGACCCACTCGTCGGGGAACTCACCGAGGTTGGCGCGGCGGTAGTCGACGATGAACAGCTGGGCGGTCTCGGGCGTATGCAGCCGGGTGACCTCCGACATGTAGGTGCGCAGCAGCGCGGACTTGCCCGACTGGCCGTTGCCGAAGACGAGCAGGTGTGGGTCGCGCAGGACGTCGATGCCGACGGGGGCGAGCGCGCGCTCGTTGATGCCGAGCAGCACGGTCTTCGACTCCGGCGCCAGGCGGCGGACCTCCTCGAGCGAGATCGTCGTCGGCAGCAGGCGCAGCTTGGGGCCGGCCGGACCCGGCCAGGCGTCGGCGACAGCGCGGACGAGCTTCTGGACGCCGCTGCCCAGCGAGCCCGGGTTGTTGTCGCCGTCGACCCGGGGCAGCGCCCCGAGGAAGTGGTACTTCGCCGACATGATGCCGCGCCCTGGGCGGTCGGTGGGAATGTTGGCGGCCAGTTTGCGGTCGATCTCGGAGTCCATGGCGTCGCCGAGCCGGAGCTCGAAGCGGGTGCCGAGAATGTCACGTACCCCCGTGCGGTAGTCCATCCACCGCGTCGCGCTGGTGACCAGGTGGACGCCGAAAGTCAGGCTGCGCTGCGCCAGCGTCTGCAGCTCGGCTTCGAGCTCGTCGAAGTCGGAGCGGACGGTGCTCCAGCCGTCGACGACGAGGAACACCTCGCCGTAACCGTCGTCGACCTGACCGAGGGCCCGGCGGCTGCGGTAGGTCTCGATGGTGTCGACGCCATGGGCGCGGAAGTACTGCTCGCGCTGGTCGACGATGCCCCCCACCTCGGCGGCGATCCGAGTGACGACGTCCGGCTCCGACCGGGTGCCGATGCCGGCGATGTGCGGCAGGTCGCGCAGCCCGGTGAACGTGCCGCCCCCGAAGTCGAGGACGTAGAACTGCACCTCCTGCGGCGTATGCGTGAGGGCCAGCCCGGTGACGATGGCCCGCAGCATCGTCGACTTGCCGGTGCGCGGCGACCCGACGACGGCGACGTGCCCTGCGGCCCCGGACAGGTCGGCGAGCAGGGTCGCGCGCTTCTGCTCGCGCGGCATGTCGACGGTGCCCAGCGGGAACCTCAGCGGCCCCCGGGAGCGCCACGACCGCGAGACAAGCCCGAGGTCAGGGTCGACCGCGAGGTCGGGCAGCAGCCGGTCGAAGGTGTCAGGCACGTCGAGGGGCGGCAGCCACACCTGGTGGGCTGCCGGCCCCTGGCCGGTCATCGCGCCGACGGCGATGTCGAAGACGCTGCGCCGGGCCTGGGGAAGGGCGGCCGCGGCCTCGACGGCCTCGGTCGCCTCCTGTGCCGCGGCCTCCTGCGCCTCCTGCGCCTCGCGCGTCTCGAGCGGGGACACCACCTCCCCGGGCACGAACGGGAGCGCCTCCCGGCGCGCGGCACCGGACGGTCCGGCGGCGCCGCGCGCGACCTGGCGTGGAGGGCCGCTGACGTAGGCCCCCTTGAACCGCAGCAGCGTCGACTGGTCGGGCTTGAGGAACCCGAGCCCCGGCACGGCGGGCAGCTCATAGGCGTCGCCGACCCCGATGACGCTGCGGGACTCGGCGGCGGAGAAGGTACGCAGGCCGATCCGGTAGGACAGGTGGCTGTCGAGGCCCCGTAACCGCCCCTCCTCCAGCCGCTGCGAGGCGAGCAGCAGATGGATACCGAGCGACCGGCCGAGCCGCCCGACGGCGACGAACAGGTCGACGAACTCTGGCTTGGCCGAGAGCAGCTCGGAGAACTCGTCGCAGACGATGAGCAGGCTCGGCAGGGGAGCGAGGTCGGGTTTCTCGCCCGACGTGCGGTCCTTCTCGTAGTCGCGCACCGATGCGTAGTTGCCCGACGCGCGTAGCAGCTCCTGCCGCCGGGTCATCTCACCTGACAGGGCGTCCTGCATGCGGTCGACCAGGGTCAGCTCGTCGGCGAGGTTGGTGATGATGGCCGACACGTGCGGCATACCGGCCATGCCCGCGAAGGTCGCACCACCCTTGAAGTCGACGAGCACGACGTTCAGGATCTCCGGCGAGTGGGTCATCGCCAGGCCGAGCACGAGGGTGCGCAGGAGCTCGGACTTGCCGGATCCGGTGGCGCCGATGACCAGACCGTGAGGCCCCATGCCCTGTTGCGCCGACTCCTTGATGTCGAGGTTGATCGACCCGCCGTCCGCACCGACACCGATGGGGACGCGCAGCCGGTCGCGCGGTGGCCGGGGCCGCCAGGTGCGGTCGAGGTTGAGGGTGCTGACGTCGCCGATCCCGAGCAGGTCGGTCAGCTCGGTGCTCCTGCTCAGGGCGTCGTCGCGGACGGGGCGCTTGCCGGCGTAGAGCGGGGTCAGGCGCCGGGCCGCGGCCTCGGCGGCGGGGATGCTCAGCTGGTCGGCGAACCCGCGGACCGGCTCCTGGCGCGGCACGACGGCGGCGACCCGGACGCGTCCGTCCCTGGCGTCCACGCCCTCGAGGTGGAGGCGTACCCGGCTGTCGCCCAGCTCGTCCCAGCGCTCGGGGATGTCGATGACCGTCATGCCCTGGACGCCGTCCTCGGTGACGACCGAGTGGCCGACCGGTACGAAGACGTTGTCGAGCACCAGGAGGACGTGGGGCGACGTCGGCGTGCGTGACGGCCCGAACCGTGGCCGCTCGGTGAGGTCGGCGGGGAGCAGCGAGACGAGCTCGTCGAGGTTGGTGCAGACCAGTCGGCGTGGTCCGGCGGCGTCGGTCTCGCGGCGGCTGTGGGCGTGGGGCAGCCACTTGACCCAGTCCCAATGGGCGAACGACGCGGGCTCGGTGAGCACCGCGACGACGAGCTCGTCGGGGGAGTGGAAGGTCGCGGCCTGCACGACGAGGGCGCGAGCCTGGGCCCGGGCGTGCTCCTCGGCGCCGGTCACCTCGATGCGGGCGAACGAGCCGAGCGCGACGGCCGTCGGCAGGTCTGGGAGGGTGCGGTGGGTGGCGAGCAGCCGGTGCAGCGCGGAGGCGGAGACCGGGTCGAGCTTGTCGATGGTGTCGGACTCCGGCGGCTTGAGCTCGAGCCCCAGGCGCTGAGGGCCGCACGCATACCGGACGAGGAGCCAGTCCTCGTCGTCGGGCGAGCGCTCCCAGACACGGGTGCCCTCCTCCGCGACCGCCGGCAGCGCTGTTGGTGCCGGGTGGATCCACGTGAGGTGACGGCGCTGCTCCGCGCCGGCGCGACGCGCCAGCTCGCGGACCCCCCGTAGGTAGTTGAGGTACTCGCGGCGGTTGCTCGTGACCTGGGCGGTCCTGCCCGAGCGAGCCCGCCAGATGCTCACCGCCACGAAGCCCAGGGAGGCCACCAGGAACAGCCCTGCGGCCAGGTAGCTCTGGGCCGACTGGCCACTCATGGCCACGAAGATCACCGACCCGACCGACCCGAGCATCGGCACCGCGGTCATGAGGACGTTGGACGTCGCGCCCTCGCCGGCGTAGAGGGGCGGTGGGGCCTGCAGCTCGAGCTCGCCGTAGGGCATCGGGGGCGGCTCGATCCGCCCGTCGCGTGCCGCTGCCGTGCCCGTCAGCGACGTGCGGGTCGACGTCGCGATGCCCGCCATGCTGCCCTCCCGGCTCGGTGAACGAGGGCCAGCAGCCCAGCCGCATGATAGGCCCGCCCCGTCGCACGACGGCGGGTCGGCGCCTCCCCCGAGTACGCTGCGACCGATCGCCGGCCGGTCGGGCGGGTCGGCAGGGACGCAGGTCAGGGGAGCGACGGGTGGCTGAGCCGGTGGCTGAGCCGGTGGCGCCGGTGACGCCGGTGACCCGGGTGGCCGGAGCGGGGACGCGCTGGCTGTCCGTGGTCGTCGGCTCGCACCGCTACGACGTCGCCGTCGACGAGCACCTCCTCGTCTCCGAGGTCCTCGCCCTGGTGCAGCCGGACCGCGAGCTCGCGGCCCTGACCATGAGCGGGGAGACGGTGCCCCTAGACGAGACCGTGGCCCTGGCCCACCTCGAGACGGGGACGATGCTGCTCACGGCACCGGTCGAGGTGACCGTCCCGTCGCCGCGGTTGCGCGCGGCACCTGAGCGGGGTGCGGACGGCATCGGCCTGCCGGCGGCCGGCGGCGCCCGGTCCGCCATGCAGCCCGAGGGTGGCTCGGAGCCGGATCCCTCGGAACCGGTGTCCGGGCTGGTGACCCGGGGTCATCGAGGCCGGCGAGGTCAGCGAGGTCAGCGCGGGTCACGAGCGCCAGGTCTCGGGGAAGCCGTCCCGATCGGAGGAGGACGGCCCGCGAGCGCCGCGCGCCCCGCGGCCACCGTGCTGGTCGCCGCCCTGCTGGCCGCCTTGGCCGTCGCCGGCTCTGTCCTCGCGCCGGCCGCGGG
>JALZBI010000084.1 GCA_030947565.1 Actinomycetota bacterium | reverse complement strand
GTTGACGTCGACGGCCGGGAAGATGCGGCGGGCGGCCAGCTCCTCGGAGAGCGTGAGCTCCATGTTTCCGGTGCCCTTGAACTCCTCGAAGATGACCTCGTCCATCCGTGAGCCGGTCTCGACCAGCGCGGTGGCGATGATCGTCAGCGACCCACCGTTCTCGATGTTGCGCGCCGCTCCGAAGAACTTCTTGGGCGGGTACAGCGCCGCTGAGTCGACGCCGCCGGAGAGGATCCGACCGGACGCCGGGGCCGACAGGTTATAGGCCCGGCCCAGCTTGGTGAGCGAGTCGAGCAGGACCACGACGTCATGGCCCAGCTCGACGAGCCGCTTGGCCCGCTCGATGGCCAGCTCGGCCACGCTCGTGTGGTCCTCCGCCGGCCGGTCGAACGTGGAGGCGATGACCTCGCCCTTGACCGCGCGCTGCATGTCGGTCACCTCCTCCGGCCGCTCGTCGACGAGGACGACCATGAGGTGGCATTCCGGGTTGTTGGTGGTGATCGCGTTGGCGATGGCCTGCATGAGCATGGTCGTGCCGGCCCTCGGGGGGGCAACCACGAGGCCGCGCTGGCCCTTGCCGATCGGCGCGACGAGATCGATGACCCGGGTCGTCAGCTGGCCGACCTCGGTCTCGAGGCGCAGCCGCTCCTGCGGGTAGAGGGGGGTCAGCTTGCCGAACTCCACGCGGGTATGCGCCGGGTCCGGCTGGGTGCCGTTGATGGTGTCGAGCCGCACCAACGCGTTGAACTTCTGCCGCGTGCCCACGCCGTTCTGCGGCTGCTCGCCGTCGCGCGGCGCCTTGATCGAGCCGGTGACCGCGTCCCCCTTGCGCAGGGCGTACTTCTTGACCAGGCCGAGCGGCACGTAGACGTCGTTCGGGCCGGGCAGGTAGCCCGACGTCCGGACGAACGCGTAGTTGTCGAGGACGTCGAGGATGCCGGCCACGGGCACCAGGACGTCGTCGTCGTTGATCTGCAGCTCGGGCTCGTACTCCTGGCTGCCCGTCGTCGGCGTCCGCCCGCGCTTGCGGTCGCGGCTGCGCTGGCGGCTGCGGCGGCGGCTGCCCCGACCGTCGTCGTCGTCGTCCTGTGCGCCGGCGCTGGCCGTGGTCTGCGCACCGCCGAAAGGCTGCTGGGCCTGGTTCCCCTGGTTCGCGTTGCTCGCCTGGCTGGCTTGGGCCGCCTGGGCGCCCCGGGTCGCCTGGCTGGTATCAGTGCCCTGGGCGCTCTTGTTGCTCTGGGCGCTCTTGTTGCTCTGGGCGCTCTGGTTGCTCTGGGTGGTCTGGACGCCTGGGCCACTCTGAGCCCGGTTCTGCGCACTATGGCGGGTGTTCGCGCCATTCTGGTGCGCCGAACCCTGCCGATCGGAGCGGTCCGTCCGGTCGGTCCGGTCGGTCCGGTCGAACCGCAGCCGGTCCCGCTCGTCCCCCGTCGGCGTCGTGCCCGACCCTGCGGCTGCTTCAGAAACGCCGTCCAGGGCGTCGGCCCGACGGGGGGAGCTGACCCCGGACGTCGTCCCGGTCCCAGCCTCGTCGGTGGCTGTGCTGTCGGTGGCCGCGCTTCCCGTGGTCGTCGTGTCGGTGGTGGTGTGGGTCGTCGAGTCCCCGCTGCGTGCTGTGCCGGACGCCTGGGCGCGCCGGGCCTCGGACCGAGGGGCGTCCGTCACGGGCGGCGGCGTCGACGCTGCCGCGCTCGGCTGTGCGGCCGGGCGGGCGTCCTCGGCCGTGGGGCCGGCAGTGTCGACGCGGTCCGGCTCGCCGGTGGGCTCGCGGGTGGGCTGGGTGGTGCTGGCGCCACGGGAGACGCTGTCGCCCTGATGAGCGCCGATGGCGGCCAGCAGGTCGTCTTTTCGCATCTTCGTCGTCCCGGTGATACCCAGGCCCGACGCCAGCCGCTTCAGCTCGACGACATTCATCGTTGCGAGCCCCGTGCGGCCGGTGCGGGAGGTACGCGCGGTGCTCCCTGAGCTCACGGAGCCCGGCGCGTCCTCCACCCGTTCGGTGGTGTCGGTCACGAAGGTCCTTCCCCTCGTCGTCGGTGCGGCCTCGATAGAGGTCCTGCACCGGTACCCGGTCGTGAAGTCCGACCGTGGCGATGTGGTGGTACGTCGGAATATGCATGAGGCCCTGTTCGCCACCGCGCGTTACCCGCGCCGTCGCCGGCGATCGAGTCGCCGTGGTGCCTCGTGAGGATGCCGCCGCTGCCGGGCAGCCAGAGGGCCGCCTGCCGTGCGTCGCGGCATCACACTAACACCGGCCGCCTCAGGTGTGTTCCAGAACCGCCGGGGAGCGAGCCCGATGGCCCTCCCGTCAGGGACGGGTCTGGCGCCGCTCAGAGCCGGGTGACCTCGACGCCGCCCACCGGTACGCCCGGCTCGAGCCGCTCCCACACGTCGGGTCGCGTCGTGCCTGGCGCCACGACCGCCGCAGCGCGTTCGCGGGCCGTCAGCACGACGATGCTGGGGCCGGCTCCCGAGATGACGGCCGCGTGACCCTGGGCCCGTAACGCCTCGACGAGGTCCATGGACGGTGCGAACGCGGCCCGCCGGAACCCCTGGTGCAGCCAGTCCCGGGTGGCTGGGAGCAACAGGTCGGGCCGGCGGCTCATCGCCTCGACGAGCAGCGCGGCCCGGCCGGAGTTCAGTGCGGCGGCCGTGTGGTCGACGGTCGGGGGGAGCACGGCTCGAGCCGTATGCGTCAGCAGCTGGGCCTGCGGCAGGAGGACGACCGCGGTGATGTCGGGGTGGATGACGACCGAGGCGGTGCCGGTGGCGGCTGGCGAGGGGTCCCCTGGATCGCGGGTCCAGGAGACGGTCATCCCGCCACGCACGCTGGCCGAGGCATTGTCGGGGTGGCCCTCGAGCTCGCTCGAGAGGTCGGTCGCGACGTCAAGGTCCAGGGCGACCCGCTCTCCGGCGGGCACGTCCGCCCACGACCCCAGGTCGGAGAACACCTGCGCGGCAACGACTCCCGCCACGATGGCCGAGGCCGAGGACCCTAGCCCCCGCCCCTGGGGCACCCCGTTGCGCGCGACCAGGCATACGTCCTGGGGCATGACCGACTCGAGCCGGGCGAAACCGTGGGCCATCGCCCGGACGACGAGGTGGGTTGCGTCGAGAGGGACGTCGTCGCACCCGTGCCCGCTGACGGAGATCCGCAGTCCGTCGCTGCCGCCCACCGTGACGTCGTACTCGTCCCACAGCCCGAGAGCGAGACCGACCGCGTCGAAACCGGGTCCCAGGTTGGCCGTGCTCGCCGGGACGCGGATCCGGACCGACGCTGCTCTCCCGGGCGTAGCCGTCGTCATCCGTCGAGGCCGAGGGCCGTCGCCGCGGTGACCGCGTCGACGGGCACCCGCACGGGGACCAGCTCGGACCCGTCGGCCTGGCGCAGGGCCCACTGGGGGTCCTTGAGGCCATGCCCCGTCACGGTGCAGACGATGCGCGCGCCGGCCGGCACCAGCCCGGCCTCGTGCGACGCCAGCAGGCCCGCCACCGACGCCGCCGACCCTGGCTCGACGAAGACCCCCTCCTCGGCGGAACAGATCCGGTGGGCGGCGAGGATCTGTTCGTCGGTCACGGCGTGGATCAGGCCGCCGGACTCGTCACGGGCGGCCTCGGCCTGGCGCCACGATGCGGGGTTGCCGATGCGGATGGCCGTAGCGATGGTCTCGGGCTCGTCGATGGGATGACCCTTGACGATGGGAGCAGCGCCCGCTGCCTGGAATCCCCACATCCGCGGAGTATGCGTTGCCGGCCCAGGTTGCTCCCAGTCCTGTTGGTACTGGCGGTAACCCAGCCAGTAGGCCGTGATGTTGCCGGCATTGCCGACGGGCAGGCAGTGAATGTCCGGAGCGTCGCCGAGCGCGTCGACGACCTCGAAGGCCGCCGTCTTCTGACCCTCGATGCGGGCTGGGTTGACGGAGTTGACGAGGTCGACGGGGTAGGACTCGGCCAGCTTGCGCGCCAGAGTGAGGCAGTCATCGAAGTTGCCTTCCACCTGCAGCAGCGTGGCGCCGTGGGCGACCGCCTGGCTCAGCTTGCCCATGGCGATCTTGCCCTCGGGCACCAGCACGCCGCAGGTCATGCCCGCCTTCGTGGCGTACGCCGCCGCCGAGGCGCTGGTGTTGCCCGTGGACGCGCAGATGACCGCCTTCGCGCCGCGACCGGCCGCGACTGAGATGGCCGTGGTCATGCCCCGGTCCTTGAAGGAGCCCGTGGGGTTGAGTCCCTCGAACTTCAGCCACACCTCGGCGCCGACCAGCGACGACAGGTGCTCGGCGGGGATGAGCGGTGTGCCGCCCTCGAGGAGGGTGACGACCGGCATACCGGCCAGCGACGGCAGCCGGTCGGCGTACTCGCGGATGACCCCGCGCCACTGGTGAGCCACGTCAGGATCCCTCGACCCGCATCACGGAGTCGACACCCCGCACGATCGGCATCGCGGCCAGCGCGTCGACGGTGGCGGAGAGCGCCGCGTCGGAAGCGGTATGCGTGACGACGACGAGGCTGGCCCGACTCTCGCGACCGCCGCCCGGGGTCGCGGGGATGATCTGCTGCCGGACCGTCTCGATGGAGACACCGTGGTCCGCGAACGCGGCCGCCACCTGAGCGAGCACCCCCGGGCGGTCAGCCACGTCGAGGCTGATGTGGTATCTCGTCTGCGCCATGCCCATCGGCAGCACCGGCAGGTCGGCGTAGGCGCTCTCCCCCGGGCCCCGGCCGCCACCGACGCGGTGCCGGGCCACCGCCACGACGTCGCCGAGCACCGCCGACGCCGTGGGGTCGCCCCCCGCGCCGCGCCCGTAGAACATCAGCTGTCCGGCCGCGTCGGCCTCCACGAACACGGCGTTGAAGGCCTCGCGCACCCCCGCGAGCGGGTGGGAGCGGGGAATCATCGCCGGGTGCACCCGTACCGACACGCCCTCGTCGGTGCGCTCACAGATCGCGAGCAGCTTGACGACACAGTCCATCTCGCGCGCGGCGGCGACGTCGGCGGCAGTCACCTCGGTGATGCCCTCACGGTGTACGTCGGCTCCGGACACCCGCGTGTGAAACGCCAGCGAGGCGAGGATGGCCGCCTTGGCGGCGGCGTCGAACCCCTCCACGTCGGCGGTCGGGTCGGCCTCGGCGTAACCCAGCGCTTGGGCCTGCTCGACGGCGTCGTGGAAGCCCGCACCGGTCGTGTCCATCTTGTCGAGGACATAGTTGGTTGTGCCGTTGACGATGCCTAGCACCCGGCGCACGTCATCACCCGCCAGCGACTCGCGCAGCGGCCGCAGCAGCGGGATGGCCCCGGCGACCGCGGCCTCGTAGTAGAGGTCGACCCCTGCGTCCTGGGCAGCGGCATACAGGGTCGGCCCGTCCTGAGCGAGCAGGGCCTTGTTGGCCGTGACGACCGACGCGCCGTTCTTCAGGGCCTGGAGGATGAGGGACCTGGCCGGCTCGATGCCCCCGATGACCTCGACGACGATCTCGGCCCGCGTGATGACGTCCTCGGCGTCGGTCGTGAACAGCGCCGGGTCGACGCCGAGGTCGCTCCGGTCGCGTCCGGGACGGCGCACCGCGATCCCCACGATGTCGAGGGGCCGCCCGACGCGGGCCGCCAGGTCCTCGCGGTGCTGGGTCAGCAGCCGGGCGACCGCCGACCCGACGACGCCGCAGCCGAGGAGCGCGACGCGAAGCGGGCCGTCAGACCGCGCGCTCGTCGGGGGGGTGCTGACCGGGTCGCTCACGGGGTCGATCCTGCCGTCCGACCACGGGCAGGCACGTGGGGATTCCGCGATCCGGACCTCACCAGACGTCCAGGGCGAGCAGGTCGTCCACCGTCTCGCGCCGGACGATCGCGCGCGCGGCGCCGTCGCGCACCGCCACCACCGGGGGGCGCGGGGTGTGGTTGTACTGGCTGGACAGGGACCGGCAGTAGGCGCCGGTGCCGGGCACGGCGACGAGGTCACCGGGGTGGATGTCGGCGGGGAGGAACTCGTCCATCACCACGATGTCGCCGCTCTCACAGTGCTTGCCGACCACCCGGGAGAGCCGGGGCGGGGCGTCGCTGGCCCGGCTCGCGAGGGTGCAGGAGAAGTGGGCTTCGTAGAGGGCGGTGCGGATGTTGTCGCTCATCCCGCCGTCGACCGAGACGTAGGCCCGGGACGCCCCACCGTCGAGGCCGATCACCTTGACCGTGCCGACCTCGTAGAGCGTGAACGTGCTGGGGCCGGCGATCGCGCGCCCCGGCTCCACCGAGATCCGGGGCACGGCGACCCCGCTGGCCCGGCACTCGCGCTCGACGATCTCAGCCATCCCCGCCGCGAGACTCTTGGGTGGGAGCGGGTCGTGCTCCGTCGTGTAGGCGATGCCGAAACCCCCGCCCAGGTCGAGCTCGGGGAGCTCGACACCGTGCATCACCGCGACGTCGGCGTGCAGGCCCAGGACCCGGCGGGCCGACACCTCGAAGCCGGCGGTGTCGAAGATCTGTGAGCCGATGTGGCTGTGCAGCCCGATCAGCTCGAGCCGTGGCGCGTGCCGCAGGATCCGGGTCACCGCCTCGGCCGCCTCGCCCCCGCTCAGCGAGAAGCCGAACTTCTGGTCCTCGTGAGCGGTCGCGATGAACTCGTGGGTGTGGGCCTCCACCCCGACGGTGACGCGGACCATGACGCGGGCGGTCGTGTCCAGTCGGTGGGCCACCTCGGCGAGGCGCTCGATCTCGTCGAACGAGTCGACGATGATCCGGCCCACGCCGTAACGCAGCGCCGTCTCGATCTCGGCTACCGACTTGTTGTTGCCGTGCATCCCGAGCCGCTCACCGGGCATACCGGCGCGCATGGCCACGGCCAGCTCACCCCCGGTGCAGACGTCGAGGGACAACCCCTCGTCGCGGATCCAGCGCACCACCTCCGTGCAGAGGAAGGCCTTGCCCGCGTAGTAGACGTCGGCCCCACCCCCGAGGTCCTGAAAGATCTCGGCGTAGGTGTCGCGGAACTCGCCCGCGCGCGCGCGGAAGTCGGTTTCGTCGAGGACGTAGGCGGGGGTGCCGAACTCGCGGGCCAGCTCCCGCACGGAGACGCCCCCGACGGTCAGAGCGCCATCGGCACTGCGGCCCACGGAGGACGCCCAGAGCCCGGGGACCAGGCCGTTGACGTCCGGGGGGACCGCGAGCCACGCGGGGCTCCCGTAGCCCTCGGCGTGGAGCGCGCCCGCCTCGTGTGCCCGCATACCCCCAGCCTATGGCGGTGGCGCGGGGCGCCCGGACGTCGCCAGCGCCCCGACCAGGTCGACGAGAGCCTCTGGTTCGAACGGCTTGGCGACGAAGGCGTCCACGCCGGCGGCGACGGACCGCTCCCGCTCGCGCTGTTGGAGGGCCGCGGTCACCATGACGACCGGCAGATCGTGCAGCTCGGGGTCGCTGCGAATCTCCGCGATCGCCTCCCACCCGTCCATCGGGCGCATCTGGGCGTCGAGGATGAGGACGGCCGGCGGCCGGTCGCGGGTGGCGCGCAGGAGGGCCAGGGCCCCCTCCCCGTCGCCGGCCTCCCTCACCTCGAAGCCGGCCAGCTCGAGGTTGATGCGGATGAGCAACCGGATGGACGCCGTGTCGTCGCAGACGAGGACCCAGGGTGGTGCTCCGTCCGCTCGAACCGTGCCCCCGACGGAAGCCGCGGTCTCGCCCGGTCGCGGTTCCGGTTCCATGGATCGAACCCTAGGCTGCTAGCCTCGCCGGGCACGATGAGGCGGTATGCCGGGTCGCGCGGTCGGTACTCGAAGCTCGTCGTCGAGGATCTGGCCCCCGTAGCTCAGGGGATAGAGCGCCGCCCTCCGGAGGCGGAAGCGCAGGTTCGAATCCTGCCGGGGGCACCACGAGGCAGGCTCCTGACCTGCAGAAACGACAGCCGGCCAGAAGCGCGTGCAACAAGCGTGCAACAGCCGGTGCGTCCGCGCTGAGCTCACCAGGCAGGTGCACACCAGCATCACGTGCCGGGCCTGACGTTCAACGAAGGTGCCGATCGCGGACTGGTCCCCGCGCCCATGATCAGATCCCCCTCCGTAAGACCGGCTTCCTGCCGGTCTTCGACGTGCGCCGGACGTTGGTCGATCATCGTCATCGCGGTCAGCCGGCCCCGCCGCTTCAGGCCATGAGGACACCGGCGTCGGCGTCGGCGGTGGCTTCGCAGCGCGCAACGCCTTGATTTCGTGCCCGCTCATGCCGATGAGCGCTCATAGCCGATG
>JALZBI010000400.1 GCA_030947565.1 Actinomycetota bacterium | reverse complement strand
CCGTTGCCGCTCGCTGCTGCGTAGGTAGCCGTCGGGGATGTGCTTGTTGTGCAGCACCCCCATGCTGCGTAGCGAGCCCTGCACCGTCTCGTGGTCGCCGTGGCACGCCTGGCACCGAAACATCCCGGATGACGGTCGTCCACAGTCGGGGCATACCGGAATCCGACGCGGCTCGTCGAGGCCTTTACTCCGTCCGCCGCATGACCGTTCACAGGTACGGACCTGCGACGTGGCGGGGACGAAAGTCATCCCGCACACGAGGCATTGCCGCTCGGCAACCTCCGGCTCCGGCCAGCGCAGGGAGTACCGCATCACCGCCGACGTCTTGGTCACCCGCATTCCCTCGGCCTCCAGGTGCATCACCATCTCGTCGTCCGCCGTCGTGATGGCGGCCGAGGCCGAGGTGCCGTCGCCGAGCCAAGCTCCCAGGACGTAGGGACTGAGGGGCAGCACTCGGTCGGGTAGCGCGAGTGGTGACGCCAGCACCACGGAGTGGTTGAGCCGCGCCTCCGCGGCCTGGGTGCGGAGGGTGCTAGCGATCACCGCGGTGGTGCGTACCGCGGCGAACGTCCTCTGGTTGCGATAACGGTTACGGCGGTCGCGGGCGGACTGGAACGACCGGCGACTGGCCCTCGTCTCGGTCAGCCACTGATGCTGCTCGTCAGCGACGATGACCGAGCCGTCGGAGAACTCGACCTCGTAGCAGGGGCGACCCAGCATGACCTCCGTGGCCGCCACCACGCGAGTCGGCAGGCCGTCGGCGCCCATCACCTCGTCACCGACGGCAACCTGGCCCATCGTCGTCCAACCCGTCGGGGTCGGCAGCGGCGTGTCCAGGGCTAGCGCCTTCCCGATCGCCGGTCTCGCCGCGACGACGATCATCTGTCCCGCGTGGAAGCCGTTGGTCAGCGAGTCGAGGTCGGTGAACCCGGTGGGCACCCCGGTCATCTCGCCGGACTTGCCGGACGCCACCTCGATCTCGTCGACCGTCATCTCGAGGACGTCACCCAGCCGGTGGTAGTCCTCGCCGCCGCGCTTGTCGGCCACGGCGTAGACCTCGGCCTGCGCGGCGTTGACGATGTCCTCGACGTCGCCGCCACCCTGCGCATACCCCAGCTGGACGATCTTGGTGCCGGCCTCCACGAGCCGCCGCAGCACGGCTCGCTCGACCACGATCTGCGCGTAGTAGCCCGCGTTGGCCGCGGTCGGGACGAGGGAGACGAGCTGGTGCAGATAGGCCTGGCCGCCCACCCGGGTGAGGTCGCCGCGCTTGCTCAGCTCGTCGGAGACGGTGATCGCGTCGGCCGGCTCACCCCGCCCGTAGAGGTTGAGGACTGCCTCGTAGATGCCCTCGTGGGCCGGCCGGTAGAAGTCGACCGACCGCAGCACCTCGACACAGTCGGCGATGGCGTCCTTGGACAGCAGCATGCCGCCGAGCACCGACTGCTCGGCGTGCAGATCCTGCGGGGGCAGGCGGTCGTCCGCCGGCCCCGACGAGGCTGCCCCAGGGAACAGCTCCTGGATCGTCACGCCGCCCCCTTCGCTGCCGGTTCGAACTGGTGTCCAGTGTCAAGAGACATGACAGCATCGACCGCTGACAGGCCCTCCGCTGGTCTCCGGTCACGACATGGGACGCGGGTGCGACGTCGGACGGACCAGGCTGGGGGTATGCCGGTGGGGCTGGCTGCGCCCGCCACGTTAGGGGTCGGAAGGTACTCAGTTCAAACGGCACCTGTGGACGGTGTGTGGACAACGGTGTGCGCCGCGCCGGTGCGGCTTGGGGACAACCTGGGGGTCACCGGTGCATGACGCCGCCACCCGAACGGGTGATCCGTGCTCGGCCACCAGCGCGGATCCACATCCACCCCCTGTGGACAACAGAAAGTCACGAACCAGTTTCGACTCGGGACAACGTCCTCGTCCGCCCATCCACAACGCGCCTAGGCTCGGAGCATGTGCCGCAACATTCACCAGCTCCACAACTTTGACCCGCCGGCCACCTCGGAGGAGGTGCGGGCCGCCGCGCTCCAGTACGTGCGCAAGGTCTCCGGCGCCGCGAAGCCCTCCCAGGCCAACCAGGACGCGTTCGACGCGGCCGTCGCCGAGGTCGCCCACGCGACCCAGCACCTGATCGAACACCTGACGACCAACGCCCCACCCAAGAACCGGGAGGCCGAGGCGGTCAAGGCGCGAGCCCGCGCCGCCGTCCGCTACGCCTAGCTCGTGAGCCCAGCCGGTGAGCCGCCGGTGAGCCGCCGGTGACCCCTCCGCACCACGACCTGGTCCACGCGGTGCGTAGCGGGCTCGCCCGGCACGCCGACGCCGAGCGGGCCGAGGGGCAGCAGCGCTACATGAGGTCGGCGCTGCCCTACCGAGGGCTCACGAGGCCGCAGCTGCGAGCCGTCCTACGGCCGCTGCTCGCGGACGAGGGCTTCGGGATGTCCTCCTTCGACGAGTGGGAGGCGACGATCCGCGCGCTCTGGGACGAGGCGGCATACCGCGAGGAGTGGTATGCCGCGGTCGCCCTGGCGCGGCATCGGGCCTACCGGCGGTGGGTGGACAGCGAGTCGATGCCCCTCTGGCGGCATCTCATCGTCACGGGCGCCTGGTGGGACGTCGTCGACGACGTCGCGACCCACCTCGTGCGTGAGGTACGCGTGGGCGCACCCGAGGTGGAAGGGCTGCGGCTGCGGGAGTGGGCCGGCTCCGAGGATCTCTGGCTGAGGCGCAGCGCGATCATCTGCCAGGTGGGGCTCAAGAGCGGAGTTGACCGCGGGCTGCTCACCGACGCCATCGAGCCGAACCTCGGCGACGGGGACTTCTTCATTCGCAAGGCCATTGGCTGGGCGCTGCGCGACCATGCGCGGGTCGCCCCGGACTGGGTGCGCAGCTTCGTCGACCGCCACGGCGGCGATCTGTCCGGGCTGTCCCGCCGGGAGGCGCTCAAGCACCTGGCCGGGTGACCTCCGCACATCGGTGCGAGGTGGATGGAGCCGGATTTTCGCGGCGGTTCAGGGCACGAACGGGGGTCAGC
>JALZBI010000083.1 GCA_030947565.1 Actinomycetota bacterium | reverse complement strand
CGGGGCCCGAGGCAACTGGATGCAGCTGCGCCAGATCGCCGGTATGCGTGGCCTGGTGTCGAACCCGAAGGGCGAGATCATCCCCCGTCCGATCCGCGCGAACTTCCGCGAGGGTCTGTCGGTGCTCGAGTTCTTCATCTCGACGCACGGCTCCCGCAAGGGCCTGGCCGACACCGCGCTGCGGACCGCCGACTCGGGCTACCTGACCCGTCGCCTCGTCGACGTGTCACAGGACGTCATCGTCCGCGAGGACGACTGCGGCACCGAGCGTGGCCTGACCATGCCGATCGCCGACACCAAGGGCACCGCCCGGGTCGTCCACGAGGACGTCGAGACCAGCGTCTACGCCCGCACCCTCGCCCAGGACGTCTCCGACGCCGACGGCACGGTGCTGACGGAGGCCGGGATCGACCTCGGTGACGTCGTCATCGGCGCGCTGTTCGCGGCCGGCATCGACCAGGTGAAGGTCCGCTCGGTCCTCACCTGCGAGAGCAAGGTCGGCACCTGTGCGGCCTGCTACGGCCGGTCGCTGGCGACCGGGAAGCTCGTCGACATCGGTGAGGCCGTGGGCATCATCGCGGCGCAGTCGATCGGCGAGCCCGGCACCCAGCTGACGATGCGCACCTTCCACACCGGTGGTGTGGCCGGTGACGACATCACGCAGGGTCTGCCGCGTGTCGTCGAGCTGTTCGAGGCGCGCACCCCCAAGGGTGTCGCCCCGATCGCCGAGACGACCGGCCGGGTCAAGGTCGAGGACACCGACAAGACCCGTCGGATCGTCCTCGTGCCCGACGACGGCGGCGACGAGCACGCCTACCCGGTGAGCAAGCGGTCCCGCCTGCTCGTCCAGGACGGCGACCACGTCGAGGTCGGCCACCAGCTGGTCCAGGGCGCCATCGACCCGAAGCAGGTCCTGCGCATCCTCGGCCCGCGCCAGGTGCAGCAGCACCTCGTCGACGAGGTGCAGCACGTCTACCGGCAGCAGGGTGTGTCGATCCACGACAAGCACATCGAGGTCATCGTCCGGCAGATGCTGCGCCGGGTGACGGTCATCGAGTCGGGCGACGCCAACCTCATCCCGGGTGACCTCGCGGAGCGGGGCCGCTTCGCGGCGGAGAACGACCGGGTGCAGCGCGAGGGCGGCAAGACGGCGTCGGGCCGGCCCGAGCTGATGGGCATCACCAAGGCCTCGCTCGCGACCGAGTCGTGGCTCTCGGCGGCGTCCTTCCAGGAGACGACCCGGGTGCTCACCCAGGCCGCCATGGAGGCCAAGTCGGACCCGCTGCTGGGTCTGAAGGAGAACGTCATCCTCGGCAAGCTCATCCCGGCGGGCACCGGCCTGCCGCGCTACCGCAACATCGCGGTGGAGCCCACCGAGGAGGCGAAGGCGGCGATGTACTCGCTGCCCAGCTACGACTCCTACGACTACAGCAGCTTCGGCACCGCGCCGGGCGAGGCCATCCGCCTCGACGACGTGAGCCTGGGCTTCACCGACGGCTGAGCCCTTCTCTCGGCTGCTGTCGGCTGACGCCGGCTGAACAACGACAGGGCGGGTATGCGCCGGGAGAGATCCCGGGCGTACCCGCCCTTCGTCGGTGTCCAGCACGACCCGCCCCTCACCGGGGCAACGAGGTGGATCCGACTCACTGGGAGGGGTTGGATCCACCGTGTTGTCGGTGCTGCGCCATGGGCCGGCCCGCGGCCGAGCCGAACGCGGGCGACGCCAGCAGCCGGTACCAGGTCGCGCCGAGCAGGGCCGCACCGACAACCCCCTCGACCGCCCAGAACGTCCAGCCCAGCGGCGGCGACCACTGCGCCTGCGGGACGAACCACAGGTCTCCCAGGCCGCCGTAGCCGGAGTCGAGCCCGACGGCATACCGCTGGGCGTTGAGGTAGAAGCCGACGAGGACGACGACCGGGAGCGCCGCCGCGGCGAGCATGAGCCCCGCCCGCCACGACCGACCCGCCGGGCACCGCGCGAGGACCCCGCCCGACCAGATGGGCACGATGGAGAGGATCGGGATGACGTGCCGTCCCTGCAGGCCGGCGTCGACGCCGTAGAACGCCCGGGAGTAGGTGACGTAGCTCAGGGTGACCCCGGCGACGAACAGGCCCACGATGACGAGCCGGTCCCGCCGGTCACCGCACACCAGGGCAGCGAGCACCAACGCCACGATCGCGGCGAACCACACCACGTTGACGATGGTCGGAGGACGCACGTCGAGCCAGCCGAACCACCCGACCGACTGCTCGACGAGCGGGAGGGTCTGCACCTGCACGAACCGCACGAGGCTGTCGGCCGAGACCCAGGGGCCGAGGAGCACCGGGTGGTCGTAGCGCAGCTCCCACACGGCGATGGCCGCGATGGCGAGCACGGGGGCGACGACGGTCACCCACATCAGCCGGCTTCCCGACCGCAGCCCCCCCAGCAGCTCTCGCCCGCCGCCCAGGAGAAGGAGCAGCCCGGTGAAGACGCCCAGGGACACCACGCCGAGCTGCCGGCTGAGCACCAGCACGGTCGCGCAGACCAGGACGACGGCCAGAGTCCGGGGCTCGCGGAGCGACTCGGGGTGCCGGCCGTAGACGGTGACGACCGCGGCCATCCCCATGGCGGCCAGGATCTCGACGGCGCTCGTGGTCAGGCTGCCGGTGCAGAACATCACCATCGGGGTGGCGGCGGCCGCGACACCCACGAGCGCGCGCGCGCCCAGCCACCGCGCCAGGTGCGCACAGGTCAGACCGAGCAGCACCATCGAGGCGGTGAGGACCATCAGCCGGCCCAGGAGGTCGGCGGTGGGGACGTCGGCGCCGAGGGTGGCGACGACCCCCACGGGCGGGTAGAGGAACGGCGGGTACGCCCCCACGGTCGTCGCGACGAGAAGGTCACCACCGGTGACCGGGGGCGAGGACGGCTGGCAGGCGCCCGTGGCCTGCGGCTTGAAGCGGAAGCACGGGTAGGCGTCGGGGGAGAGGCGCGCCGGGATCTCGACCACGCGGGTGATGGAGGCGTTGCGGATGACCCCCTTGTCGGTGGTGCCGGCCGGGGCGGGGGGCCCGGGTACGCCGATGTCGAGGCGGGCCAGGCCCAACGCCTTGACGAGGTGGTCGTTCTCGTCGGGAGCCGCGGTCGCCGGGTTGGCCACCGCCCAGAACAACCCCAGCAGCAGGTACGGCACGAGGATCATCCCGACCACCCGGGCGACGCGGGAGCGGCCAGCGGGTGGGGCTGCACGCGCGCTCACGGCGCACAGCATGACATCCGCCGTCCGGGCGGCTGTTAGGCTCCGACGCCGTCGACCCGCGCGGGCGGCGTCGGTCCTGGGTGGTTGTCCGCCCGATCGAAGGAGGAGCCGACGTGGAGCCCGAACGCGTGGACCCCCAGCACGCCGACAGCGACGAGCCCGGCTACTTCGGCACCCGGCTGGCCCACGACCCCAACCGGGCCAAGGTCTGGCGCCACCTGACGGCCTACCTGGCCCGGTGGATCGAGCCGGGCGCCCGCGTGCTCGAGCTCGGCGCCGGCTGGTGCGACTTCGCCAACGAGCTGGCCGCTTCCGGATCGGTCGCGGAGGTCGTCGCCCTCGACTCTGACGCCACGGTGGAGCGGGCCGCCGGGCCGGGGGTCGTTCCGGTGGTGGCGGACTGCACCGACCTCGCCCTCTTCCCGGACCAGCGGTTCGACGTCGTCTTCGCGTCCAACCTCGTCGAGCACCTCGACCGCGAGGCGACCACCCGGCTGGTGGACGAGAGCCGCCGCGTCCTGCGCCCCGGCGGCCGGCTCATCCTGCTGCAGCCCAACTTCCGACTGGCTCCGGGCCGCTACTTCGACGACTACACGCACGTGTCGATCTGGACCGACCAGTCGCTCGGCGACTTCCTGAGCTCCCGCGGCTGGCGACTTGAGTCGGTGGAGGCCCGGTTCCTCCCGCTCACCCTCAAGTCCCGGGGAGCCGGGCTGACCTTCCTCGTCCCGTGGTACCTCCGCTCGCCCGTGAAGCCGCTCGCCGGCCAGATGCTGCTCGTCGCCGCACGGTGAGGCTCCGCCGATGACCTGGCGGGACAGGACGCTCTGCGTGGTGCTCCCGACCTACAACGAGAAGGACTCGATCGTCGACTGCATCCGGCGGTTCGAGGCGCTGCCGGAGGTCGACGAGGTGCTCGTCGTCAACAACAACGCGGCGCCAGGCACCTCGGCCGAGGTGGCGAAGACCGGGGCGAGGGAGGTCGTCGAGACCCGTCAGGGTTACGGCGCGGCCATCCTGCGGGGCCTGGCCGAGACCGATGCCGACCTCGTCTGCGTCTGTGAGCCCGACGGCACCTTCGACCCGGAGGACCTGCGCAAGCTGCTCGCCTTCATGCCCGAGTGCGACATCGTGATCGGCTCGCGCACCGTTGCGACCTTCATCTGGGACGGAGCCAACATGGGGTGGTTCCTGCGGTGGGGCAACTGGGGCGTCGCCAAGGCCGTGGAGGTCCTGCACAACACCACCTCGCTCAGCGACGTGGGCTGCACGTTCCGGGTCATGACCCGCGAGGCGGCCCGGCAGATCGTGCCGCGCTCGACGGTGGACGGGTCGGCCTACGGCCTGGAGATGATGCTCCTCGCCGCGATCCTGAAGATCCGGATGGTGCAGGTGCCGGTCAACTACCGCCCCCGGGTGGGCGTCTCGTCGGTGACCGGTGACCCCCGGGCGACCCTGGTCCTGGGCACGGAGATGGTGGGGCGCGTCGTCCGCAGCCGGTTCCGGGTCCGGCAGGTCCGGCGCGAACCCGGGTCGGGGTCCCCACCAGGTATCGGAGCGAAGCGGAGAACCCCGTGGGGTGACCTAAAGTGAGCGACGTGACCGACACGACGATCGTCCTCACCGAGGTGCCGCTGAAGGCGCTCGACGTCGAGCGGATCGTCGGCCTCCACGACGGGTCGGAGCCGGTCTTCCGGGTGCTCGTACCGGCCGACACCAAGCGCAACGTCCTCGTCTCGGTGCTCAACCACCTGAGCCTCTTCGAGATGCGCGAGGCCCTGGAGACGCTCAAACCCATCGACCGCACCGAGGCGCACGCCGACGCCGAGCAGACGCTGGCCGAGAGCCTCGAGGCGCTCACCCAGGCGGGGGTCCAGGCGACCGGGGCCATCACCGACGACGACCCGCTCCCCACCCTCGAGGCCGAGGTGAAGGCGGGGGCCAGCGAGGTCGTCATCGTCACCGAGCCGCACGCGCTGCAGGACACCTTCCACACCGACTGGGCCAGCGAGGCCCGCGAGCGGCTCGGCGTACCGGTGCTGCACGTCTACACGGGGGACTGGCGTCTCGGCTGAGCGTCGCCTTCTGGCTACCCACGGCCCGGACAGGGCCTCGTAGCGGAAGCAATTTGGCCGCCCTCCGGGCCAGGCGGTATCCTTGAGAACTGTGTCTGGGCTCGCCCCGGCACAGGCAGCAGGAACCGAGCCGGCACCGCACGACCGAAGACATCTCGCGGCGTACCGGGGCAGGCTCATCTCTCTCGCCGGGCAGTCCTCAGGGGCTAGGGGCGGACCGAAGGTCCGTGCCGTGCCGCTCCTGGACGGTGCAGGGGAGAGCACTCTGGACGACACACCCGAACGCGGGGGTCGGCCAGGGCCACACCAAGGAGCGCCGCCGCCAGAACGGCGGGGCAGATCAACTCGAGACGACGTACGGAGAACAGGTTGCCCACGATCAACCAGCTGGTCCGCAAGGGTCGCCAGGACAAGGTCACCAAGACCAAGACCCCGGCCCTGAAGGGTTCGCCCCAGCGACGCGGGGTGTGCACGCGCGTGTACACCACCACCCCCAAGAAGCCGAACTCGGCGCTGCGCAAGGTCGCGCGCGTCAAGCTGACCTCGGGCATCGAGGTCACGGCTTACATCCCCGGTGTCGGTCACAACCTGCAAGAGCACTCCATCGTGCTCGTGCGTGGTGGCCGTGTGAAGGACCTCCCGGGGGTCCGCTACAAGATCGTGCGCGGTTCGCTCGACGCCCAGGGCGTTCGGGGCCGCAAGCAGGCCCGCTCCCGTTACGGCGCCAAGAAGGAGAAGAAGTAATGCCGCGCAAGGGCCCCGCCCCGAAGCGTCCGCTGGTCGTCGACCCGGTGCACAACAGCCCGTTGGTCACCCAGCTGGTCAACAAGATCCTGCTCGACGGCAAGAAGTCGATCGCGGAGACCATCGTCTACGGCGCCCTCGAGGGTGCCCGCCAGAAGACCGGCACCGACCCGGTCCAGACGCTGAAGCGTGCCCTGGACAACATCAAGCCGGCCCTCGAGGTCAAGTCCCGCCGCGTCGGGGGTGCCACCTACCAGGTGCCGATCGAGGTCAAGCCCGGTCGCTCCACGACGCTGGCCCTGCGCTGGCTGGTCGGCTACTCGCGCCAGCGCCGCGAGAAGACCATGACCGAGCGCCTCATGAACGAGATCCTCGACGCGAGCAACGGCCTCGGTGCCGCGGTGAAGCGCCGTGAGGACACCCACAAGATGGCCGAGTCCAACAAGGCCTTCGCGCACTACCGCTGGTGACCTGACCCGTTCCGACCGGTCTGAACCGTGAGCCAGATCGGCAGGTATGCCGCGAGTGCGCCGCACGCACCCGGCATACCTGCCGCTCGCCCCGCGTTGTACGGACCGGGACGGCGACACCGCCCCACATCTTCACGCCCACAATCTTTGAGATGAGAGACCACCCGTGGCACTCGACGTTCTGACGGACCTCACGAAGGTCCGCAACATCGGCATCATGGCGCACATCGACGCCGGCAAGACCACGACGACGGAGCGCATCCTCTTCTACACCGGCATCAACTACAAGATCGGTGAGGTCCACGACGGCGCCGCCACGATGGACTGGATGGAGCAGGAGCAGGAGCGCGGCATCACCATCACATCGGCCGCGACGACGACCTTCTGGAAGAACCACCAGATCAACCTCATCGACACCCCCGGCCACGTCGACTTCACCGTCGAGGTCGAGCGCAACCTGCGCGTCCTCGACGGCGCCGTGGCGGTGTTCGACGGCAAGGAGGGTGTGGAGCCGCAGTCCGAGACGGTCTGGCGCCAGGCCGACAAGTACACGGTCCCGCGCATCTGCTTCGTCAACAAGATGGACAAGCTCGGCGCCGACTTCTACTTCACCGTGCAGACGATCGTCGACCGGCTCGGGGCGACCCCCCTGGTCGTGCAGCTGCCGATCGGCTCCGAGTCCGACTTCGTCGGTGTCGTCGACCTGCTGACCATGAAGGCCTTCACCTGGCATGGCGAGGTCAAGCTCGGTGACGACTACGAGATCGAGGACATCCCGGCCGACCTGCGCGAGAAGGCGGAGCAGTACCGCCACGACCTCGTCGAGAAGGTCGCCGAGAGCGACGACACCCTCATGGAGAAGTACCTCGAGGGCGAGGAGCTGACGGTGGCCGAGCTCAAGGCCGGCATCCGCGCGCTCACGATCGCCGGCGAGGTCAACCCCGTCCTGTGCGGAACGGCCTTCAAGAACAAGGGCGTCCAGCCCATGCTCGACGCCGTTCTCGACTACCTGCCGTCGCCGCTCGACGTGCCTCCGACCGAGGGGCATCGCCCCGGCAAGGAGGAGGAGATCGTCGTGCGTCACGCCGACGCCTCGGAGCCGTTCTCGGCGCTGGCGTTCAAGATCGCGACGCACCCGTTCTTCGGCACCCTCACCTACATCCGGGTCTACTCCGGCCACGTGGCCGCGGGCTCGCCGGTGGTCAACTCGACCAAGGGCAAGAAGGAGCGCATCGGCAAGCTCTTCCAGATGCACTCCAACAAGGAGAACCCCGTCGACGGCGCGTCCGCCGGTCACATCTACGCGGCCATCGGGCTCAAGGACACGACAACGGGCGACACCCTGTGCGACCCGGCCGACCAGGTGATCCTCGAGTCGATGACCTTCCCCGAGACCGTGATCTCGGTGGCCATCGAGCCGAAGACCAAGGGCGACCAGGAGAAGCTCGGCGTCGCCATCCAGAAGCTCGCGCAGGAGGACCCGACGTTCCAGGTCCACCAGGACGACGAGTCCGGTCAGACGATCATCGCCGGGATGGGCGAGCTCCACCTCGACATCCTGGTCGACCGGATGCGCCGCGAGTTCAAGGTCGAGGCCAACGTCGGCAAGCCGCAGGTGGCTTACCGCGAGACGATCCGCCGCGCCGTGGAGAAGCTCGACTACACCCACAAGAAGCAGACCGGTGGGTCGGGCCAGTACGCCAAGG
>JALZBI010000399.1 GCA_030947565.1 Actinomycetota bacterium | reverse complement strand
CCATGGCGACGCGCTGCCGCTGACCACCGGAGAGGGCCTTCGGCTTGCGGTCGAGGTAGGGCTCCAGGTCGAGGATCTTGGCCGCCTCCTTGACCCGCTTGCCGATCTCGTCCTTGGAGACGCCGGCGATCTTCAGGGCGAAGCCCATGTTGTCGGCGACGGTCATGTGCGGGTAGAGCGCGTAGTTCTGGAACACCATGGCGACGTCGCGGTCCTTGGGGGAAAGGTGGGTGACGTCGCGGTCACCGATGAGGATGCGGCCGCCGTTGACCTCCTCGAGGCCGGCGAGCATGCGCAGGGACGTGGACTTGCCACATCCGGAAGGACCGACGAGGACGAGGAACTCGCCGTCGGCGATGTCGATGTTGAGCTTGTCGACGCTGGGGATGGGGTTGCCCGGGTACTGCCGGGTGGCTTCGTCGAAGGTCACAGTTGCCATGTCGAGATATCTCCTTCACCGGCAGGAACGTGCCGGACGGTCCGTTGTAAAGGTGGGTCGACCGCCGAGCATGTCCTCGGCGACGCTCGCATCATGACCCATCGGAGGGCTCGCTGGCTAGGGCCTCGCTGTCCGCCGGAGCCGCAGCCCAACCGGGACCGTGAAGGCTCTTACAGGGACTGCGCTTCCTGGCCGAGTGTTGCTACGTTTCGGCGCACTCAAGAGTGACGCTGTCGTCGCCTGGTCTCACAGGAGAATTCATGCAGAAGCGCGCCTATGGCGCGGTCGCCCTCGCGGGCGTCGCAACCCTGTTCATGAGCGCCTGTGGGGGCAGCTCGTCGACGACGGCCCCGGCCGCGACGGACGTCGGCTCGGCCACCGCGACCAGCGCCATCACGCCGGTGGCCGCGACCACGACGAGCACCGCTGCCCCGGTCCGCGACGCCAACGTCGACCTCGTCATCTGGTGCGACAACGACCGCAAGGCGATCCTCGACAAGTACGCGACCCAGTTCGGCCGGGAGCAGGGCATCAAGGTCGCCGTGCAGGGCTCAACCGACGTCCGCAAGGACTTCAAGGACGCCACCAACGTCGGCAGGGGCCCGGACGTCATCGTCGGTGCTCACGACTGGCTGGGTGAGCTCGTCCAGAACGGCGCGGTCGAGCCGGTGCCGCTCTCCGCCGACCAGCAGGGCACGTTCACGAAGAGCTCGATCCAGGCGGCCAGGTACAACGGCCAGCTCTACGGCGTGCCGTATGCCACGGAGAACCTCGGCCTGATGCGCAACACCGCGCTGGCCCCCGACGCACCCGCGACCTATGAGGACATGGTCACCAACGGCAAGAAGCTCGTGGCCGACGGCAAGGCGACCAACGCGTTGCTCCAGCAGGTGAGCAAGACCGGAGACGCCTACTACGCCTACCCTTACCTCAAGGCCTTCGGCGGCGGCATCTTCGGCCGGAAGGACAACGGCGACTACGACCCGACCAAGGTGCTGGTCGGCAGTGACGGATCGATCAAGGGCATGGACTACCTCGGTCAGCTCGGCAAGGACAACGTCCTGTCGACCGACATCGACTTCGACACGGCCCAGTCTCTCTTCGCGACCGGCAAGGTGCCCTACTACGTGACCGGGCCGTGGGCCGTCGACAAGGCCAAGGCGGCCGGCATCACGTACGGCATCTCGCCGCTGCCGACGCTCCAGGGCAACAAGGTGACGCCGTTCCTCGGTGTCCAGATGTTCTACGTGTCGGCCAAGGCCAAGAACGACGCGTTCGCGCAGGAGTTCGTCACGAGCTACGTGAGCAAGCCCGAGCTCCAGGTCGACATGTTCACCATCGGTCACCGCCCGCCCGCCCTGCAGGCCGCGCTCGACCAGGTCTCCGGGAGCGACGCCGACGTCAAGGCCTGGTCCAACGCCGGCCAGGGTGCCCTCCCGATGCCGAACATCCCCGCCATGAGCTCGGTATGGGGTCCGCTCGGCCAGGCCGAGGCCGATGTGGTGAGCCAGAAGGGCACCGCAGCCGACCGACTCAAAGCGGCGCAGACCGAGGTCGTCGCGAACATCCAGAAAAGCGGCTGACCGTCTCGGCGGGTCCCTGCAGGTGCCGCACGACATCTCCGTCATCGGCTACGACGACTCCACCCTGATCGCGTTCACCGACCCGCCCCCACCACGATCCGCCAGCGCGTGCTGTCGATGGGGGAGGCCACCGTGGAGGCGGTCGTCGACAAGATCGAGCGGGCAACGGAGCCAGCCACTTGGCGTATGGCTCCCGGTCCGAGCTAGTCGTCCGGGCGTCGACCGGCGCCTGTGGGTTGCGGCAGCCGCGCGTCAGCTCTCGCCGGTCGCCTGGGCGCGGAGGTCGCGGAGCTGCTGAAGGGTCTCGACGACATCGCTGACGGAGTCGACCCGGTATGCCGCGTGGGTCTCCCCGTGGCCGACCTTCACCGAGACGTCGCCCTCGTCGGGGTCCATCGCCTTGAACGCGTCCTCGTCGGTGACGTCGTCTCCGGTGTAGAAGGTGGCGTCGGATCCCACGACGTCGCTGAGCCGCGCGATCGCGGTGCCCTTGTCGGCGTGCGAAACCGACAGCTCGACGACCGACTTCCCCTGCAGCAGGCGGATGTCGGGGCGGCCCTCGGCGATGGCCTTCGCCTCGCGGAGCGCGGCGGCTGCGTCATCGGCGGGGAGCCCGCGCGTATGCACCGCGACGGCGGCCTGCTTCCGCTCGAGGCGCGCGCCGGGGTGCCGGTCGATGAGCGCGGCGACCGTCGCGGTCAGCTCGTCGAGCAGGGCGCGTTGGTCCGGCTCGAGCCGGCCATGCGAGGCAACTTTGGCATGGGTGGTTTCGGCGCCGTGGCTGCCGATGAGGGTGATGGGCTCGGCCGACCCGACACCGGTCAGCTCACGAAGGGCGCGCACGTCGCGGCCGGAGGCGACGGCGACATGCGTATCGGGGAGCGCGGCGAGACCGCGGAGCGCGGCCATGGCCCCCGGCGCCGGCTTCGAGTCCTCCGGGTCGACGGTGAACTCGGCGAGGGCGCCGTCGAAGTCGGACGCGACGAGCAGGGTGGGGGCATTGGCGGCCTGCTCCAGAGC
>JALZBI010000082.1 GCA_030947565.1 Actinomycetota bacterium | reverse complement strand
TGCCGATCGACGAGATGGCCTTGGAGCAGGTGTCGACGGCACAGCCCTGCTCGCCGTTCTTGGGTCCCTCGTAGAAGAACGACGTGGGCCGGCCCTGGACGAGCCACGACCACGGGTTGGTCTTGTAGGGGTGGTCGGAGGTCAGGTGGGTGTGAAACTCGAGGATCTGCGCGTGGTAGCTCCACCAGGAGCGCACCGGGTCGGGGACCCAGCCCCAGCCCGGCTCGGCGGGGTGGGTCGTCGCCCACTGCCGGTTGTAGCCGATCTGCGTGGCGAACCAGCCCCACCAGCTGAGGCAGTAGACGACGACGGCGGTCACCGCGAGCTCGACCACGGCCAGAGGCGTGTCCTTGACCAGCCAGGCGGTGCGCCAGCGCGTGACGCCCACGGCCCGTCTCGCGCCCATGTCCCAGAGCACGGTCATGAGCCCGAAGACGACGAGGAAGTAGGCACCTGACCACTTCGTCCCGCAGGCCAGCCCCAGGCATACCCCCGCCGCGAGCCGCCACGGTCGCCAGCCCAGCGACGGCCCGAACACACCGAACCGCCGCCGCTCGCCATGGCTGAGTCCACCGACCCGGCGGGCGAGCAGCGCCCGCGACGCGTCGCGGTCGATGAGCAGGAGGCAGAACGCCGCGAACGACCAGAACATGACGATGAGGTCGAGCAGGCCGGTGCGCGAGTGGACGAAGTGGTGGCCCTCAAAGGCGAGGACCAGGGCGGCGACGGTGCCGAGGAGGGAGGAGCGGAACAGCCGACGGCCGGCGCGCCCGATCATGAGGATCGACAGGGTGCCCATGACACAGACGGCGAACCGCCAGCCGAACGAGCTGTCGATGCCGAAGATCTGCTCGCCCCAGCCGATGAGCCACTTGCCGACGGGTGGGTGCACGACCAGGTCGCCGGTCGTGGGGTCGTAGACCTTCAGGACGTTGCCGGCCGTGAAGTTCTGGTCGATCTGCTGGGCCTCGTTGAGCACGGGGTCGTTGCGCATCTCGACCCCGAACAGGATCATCGACCAGCCCTGCTTGACGTAGTAGGTCTCGTCGAACACCAGCTGGTGCGGGTTCCCCAGGTCCCAGAACCGCAAGATGCCGCCGACGACCATCGCGAAGAGGGGGCCCAGCCAGCCGAGGAGGCGCTGCCCCCGGGTCACGTCGATGGGTTCACCGAGCAGGCGCCGGCGCAGCTGCCCCTCTGTTTCCACGGGGTGCATCGTATGCAGCGGGGATGGGTCCCCCGGGCGGCTCACCCCCGCCGCGCCCCTCCTACGTCTGGACCGGACTCACGTTCTCGTCGGTTCGGGCCCGTTGACCGGGCCGAATCCGACGAACACGTGAGTCCGGTCTGGAGGATGGTGTGGCTACCGGGAGGGGATCACCAGCTCGTCGGCCACCCAGCGGGCGACCCCCTCGGGGTAGGGCGCCGACAGCCCCAGGATGACGTGGTCGAAGCTGGCGCCGACCGCGCCGGCGACAGCGCTGCGCGTCGACTCGGGTCGGGCGTAGTCGGCCGGCAGGTAGATCGAGCGGGTGATCTCGTCGGGGTCGCGCCCGATCTCGGCGCAGTAGCGGTCGAGCAGGGCGCTGCGCTGCACGGCGTCGTCGAGGTCGCCGCCGGGGATGTTCCACACGTCGGCGTGTCGGGCCACCACCTTCAGCAACGCGCTCGAGCGCCCGCCGATGACGATGGGTGGGTGTGGCTGCTGGACCGGCTTGGGGTTGCCGAACGCCTCCGTGAGCTGGATCTGCTCACCCTGGAACGAGAACGGCTTCGTCTCGGTCCAGAGACGCCGGATCACGGTGAGCGCCTCCTCCAGGTTGGCGACCGAGTCGGAGAAGGAGTCGTAGGGCAGTCCGTGGGCGTCGTACTCGCGCCGGGCCAGCGGCGCACTGGGGCGTGAACCGGCGCCGATGCCGAAGTCGAGCCGCCCGCCGGAGACGACGTCCACCGTGGCGGCGATCTTGGCCAACAGGGCCGGCGGTCGGAACCGGTTGCTAGTGACGAGGAGCCCGACCCTAAGGCGCCGCGTCTCCGCCGCCAACGCGGACAGGAGGGTCCAGCCCTCGAAGGTCGGGCCGTCCGGGTCGCCGAAGATGGGCATGAGGTGGTCGTAGAGCCAGGCGTGCTCGATCTCGGGGATGGCGTCGGCTTCGAGCCACACCCGCCTGATGTCGGCGTAGTCGACCTGCGACGGGGCGGTCATGATCCCGATGCTCAGGGTGTGGTCGGTCAAGGGGTCCTCCGGTCTGGCATCCTGGAACATACGGAGCGACGTTCCGTTCTGATCATGTGGAACAGCGTTCCGTTTGTCAACCGTGACGAGGATGCCTCTGTGGTCGAGACCGCCGGACGAGTCGGGCCGGGTGCCCCGACCAAGCGCGCGGACGCCCGGCGCAACGAAGCCGCGCTGCTCGATGCGGCCGCCGCGGCATTCGTCGCGTCGGGCGTCGACGCTCCCGCGCGCGACATCGCGGTGCGGGCCGGGGTCGGCGTCGGCACGATCTACCGCCACTTCCCGACCCGGGCCGATCTCGTCGTCGCCGTCTACCGGCACCAGGTCGAGGCGTGCGCGCAGGCCGGGCCGACGCTGCTCGCCGAGAGCGACACGGCATACCAGGCTCTGACGCGGTGGGTCGACCTCTTCGTCGACTTCCTCGTCACCAAGCGGGGCCTGGCCAAGGCCCTCCAGTCCGACGATGCCGCCTTCGCCACCCTGCACGCGTGGTTCCTCGACCGGCTCGTGCCCGTCGCCACGAGGCTCGTCGATGCGGCCACGGCCACGGGTGAGATCGAACCCGGCGTCCAGGCGTACGAGCTGATGCGGGGCATCGGCAACCTGTGCGTCGGTGCAGGGGAGCCGGGCTACGACGCCCGGCGCCTGGTCGGCGTGCTCGTCGCCGGCCTGCGCACCCGCTAGTAGGCGGACGCCTCAGTCGTGCACGGGGTGCTCGTGGTCGCCGTGGGTCGCGGCCTCGAACTGGATCGTCGAGTGGTCGACGGCGAAGTCGTGGGCCAGCCCGCGCTGCAGCTCGTCGAGCAGCTGCGGGAGGTGGCCGTCGAGGAAGCACGACTCGTCGACGACCACGTGGGCGGTGAGCACGGGCAGGCCGGTCGCCACCTGGCTGACATGGAGGTCGTGCACCTCGTGCACATGAGGGTCCTCCAGCAGCTGCGCCCGGACGGCGTCGAGGTCGATGCCTTTGGGGGTGGCCTCCATGAGGACGTCGACGCTCTCGCGCAGCAGGCCGACCGTGCGCGGCACGATGAGCGCACCGATGACGAGCGAAGCGACGGCATCGGCCCGTAGCCAGCCGGTCAGGGCGATGACCCCGGCCGCGACGAGGACGGCCACCGACCCCAGAGCGTCGTTGACCACCTCGAGGAAGGCGGCGCGCAGGTTGAGGTTGCTGTCTCGAGCGGTCGCCAGCACGGAGATCGAGACGGCGTTGCCCGCGAGCCCGATGATCCCGAACACCACCATGGCGCCGGACGCCACCTCCGGCGGGGCGAACAGCCGGCGCACCCCCTCGATGATGACGAACCCGCCCACGGCCAGCAGCACCGCGGCCTGAGCGGCGGCGGCCAGCACCTCCGCCCGACGGTAGCCCCACGTGCGCTGGGCGGTCGCGGGTCGTCGGGCGAGCGTCGCGGCGAACCACGCCAGCGTCAGCCCGGCGACGTCGGTCAGCATGTGGCCGGCGTCGGCGAGCAGAGCGAGGCTGCCGGAGACCACGGCGCCGACGACCTCGACGCACAGGACGACCGTCGTGATGACCAGGACGATGCCCAGCCGGCCGCGGTGGTCCGCACGCGCACCGGTGGAGACCGGTCCGTGGGTGTGGCCGGCGCCCATCAGCGGTTCCTCACTGCAGCCAGCTGAGGTGGTCCTTGGCCAGCGTGTAGCCGACGAACGCGACGATGTCGAGGATCGTGTGGGCGATGACGAGCGGCCCCACGCGGCGCCACCGCAGGTAGACCAGCGAGAAGACCACGCCCATGACCGCGTTGCCGACGAACGCGCCGAAGCCCTGGTAGAGGTGGTAGGACCCGCGGAGCAGCGCCGAACCGGCGACGACGAGCGGCGTCCGCCAGCCCAGCTGACGCAGCCGGGTCATGAGGTAGCCGACGACGACGACCTCCTCCAGCGCGGCGTTCTCCAGGGCCGACAGGACGAGGACGGGGATCGTCCACCACGCCCCGGTGAGGTTGGCGGCCGCGACCTGGGTGTTGATGTTCAGCGCCTTGGCGGCCACGTAGAGCCCCAGCCCGGGGATGCCGATGGCCGCGGCCAGCACCACGCCGGTCACCAGGTCGAACCCGGGCCGGCGGCGGTCCAGCCCGAGGAAGCGCGACGCGGCATACGGCGCGGGGGGTTCGACCCGGCCGAGCAGATAGAGCGCGAGAAAGACTGGTACCAGACCAAACCCGATGTTGACGAGCTGATAGGCCAGGTCGAGGTACGGCCGGTCGGGGGTCACCGCGTTGTTCAGCGAGGAGGTCTGCTGGTTGAGCGCGACGTGCTTCGTGAGCCGGTCGACGATGGCCAGCACGGCGTAGACCGCCGACGCTCCGAGCGACAGGCCGAGCACGACCAGGGTCTCGCGGCCGAGACCCGCGCGACGGTCGCGCGGGACCGGGGCGGGATCGGCCGCGGGGGCGGTGACCCCCTCGACCGATGTGGTGCTCACGACGCGACTGTATGCCGCGGGGGCGGCTCAGCCCTGGGGAGTCGCCTCAGCCGGGCGCCAGGGCTTGAGCCACGGCGTCTCGGGCCAGCCCTCGGCGGCGGCGAGCAGTTCGTACATCGTCGCCCCGTCGAGATGCTCGCGGACGATGTCGGCGTGCCCGGCGTGCCGTGCGGCCTCCTCGAGGATGTGGAACATCACCCAGCGCACCGACCAGGCGTCGACGTCCTTGGGGAACCACGGAGCGTCGCGGGGGACCGGCACGGGGGCAGCGAGGTCGAGGGTCTCGTCGAGGGCGGCCGACTCGGTCGCCGCGGTCTGCTCGTCGAAGATCGCCAGCAGCGCCTCGATGCCCTGGCCCTCGGGGTTCCAGTCCTGGCCGTACTCCTCGGCGCGCACCTTCGTGGGCCGGTTGTCGGCCGCGAGACCCGTCGCCCCGGCGCGGGCCCGTTCCAGCCACACCCGCTCGGTGAAGGCGACGTGCTTGACGACGCCGGCGATGCTGATCGCGCTGCGGGACGGCACGGTGTGGGCCTGCTCGTCCGTGAGCCCGTAGGCGGCGTTGCGGATGCCGTCGTGCTGCTGGCGCAGGAAGGTGGCCAGGGCCTCGCGTTCGGTGGCAACGGGTGGGGGTGTGCCAGGCATGGCTGCTCCTGCGGGTCGGGGTTCTCGTGGTGGGTCGGGTCCGAGCCTGGCAGGCTCTCCGGTCAGCTGCTGACCTGATTCCCTCCAGCTGGCCCGAGTCCGGTTCGGGCCCCGAAACCGGTCGCAAACCGGACTCGCACCAGCCGGACGGTCCGCCCCGCTAGCTGAGAATGTCCTTGCGCTGGAAGTGCCGGTAGCCGATCCCGACGAGAACGACCGTGTAGAGCACCGACCACAGCACGCCGTGGCGCATCCCCGACCAGTCGACCTGCGGCGCGAGCGTGTCGTACCAGGACCGGGCGTAGTACATCGGCAGGCCGTTGCGCCATCCGCCCAGCGTCTCGATCTGGCTGAGGATGGACGACACGATGGTCACCATGACCGCCCCGCCGACCGCGGCCAGCGGGGCGTCGGTGCGGGTGCTGAGCCAGAACGCGATGCCGCCGACCTGGAGCAGGAAGACGACGAGGTAGCCGATGATGACGGCGAACCGGGGCCAGAACTCCGACCACTCCAGGACGCCCCCGGCCGGGTTCGTGAACGGTGCCCAGCCGTAGGCGAGGCCGCCGACGAGCAGGGACCACAGGCAGAGGACGACGACGGCCACCGCGGCGCTCGCGAAGGCGACGACGAGCTTGCTCGTGAGGAGCCGGGCGCGCGGGACCGGGGCGACCAGCAGGTAGCGCAGCGTCGACCACGACGCCTCGGACGGGACCGCGTCGCCGACGAAGAGAGCGGTCAGCACGACGAGCAGGAAGGACGCCGACGCGGTCGTCGCGAAGATCGCGAAGTTCGCGGCACCCACCTTGGCCAGTCCGGCGACGGTGTTCCCCGACGGCCCGCCCCCGCCGATCGCGAACGCGGCGACGAGGATGACCGGCAGGGCGAGGATGAGGACGAACGACCACATCGTGCGCCGCCGCCGGACCTGTCGGCCGAGCTCGGCGCGCCACGACAGCGGGCGCCGCTCACGCTCCGGCAGCGTCGGCCGACGTGGGTGGTCGGCGCGACCGGTCCGTGTCTCCGGCGTCTCCGGCGACTCCGGGGTATGCGGGGTGTGTGCTGTCGCGCTCATCGGGCTCGCACCTGCCTCAGCCGGTCACTCAGTGCCGTCGGGCCGCCATCGCCCGGGTCTGAGCCGGAACCGCCGGAGCCGTCGACCGACGGGGACTGCGCCGCGGCGATGACGCCGAGGAAGACGTCCTCGAGGTGCTTGCGGCTGGTGACGCCGACGATGTCGACGCCGGTCTCGGCGACGGCGCGCACGACATCGGCGCGTGGGAGGTCGGCGGTGACCACGACCTTGGGCTCCACGGGGTCCTCCTCGACGTCGACGGCGGTGATGCCGGCCACGGCGTGCAGCCGCCGGGTCAGCGCGTCGACGTCACTGCCCGGGCCGAGCAGGACGACGGTCGTGTCCGCGCTGTCGACGAGGTCGGCGACGGTGCCACCGGTGACGACCCGTCCCACGTGCATGACGATGACGTGCGAGCAGGTGAGCTCGACCTCGGCCAGCAGGTGGCTGGAGACGACGACGGTGCGGCCGGTCGACGCATACCGGTGCAGGATCGGGCGCATCGCGGCGATCTGCGGCGGGTCGAGCCCGTTGGTGGGCTCGTCCAGGACGAGCACGTCGGGCAGGCCGAGCATGGCCTGCGCGATGCCGAGCCGCTGCCTCATGCCCTGCGAGTAGGACCGGACCGGGCGGTCGACGGCCCCACCGAGCGCCGCGACCTTGAGGACGTCGTCGTATGCCGCGTCGACCTGCGGACGGCCGGTGGCGGCCCAGTAGGCCTGCAGGTTCTGCCGACCGGTGAGGTGGGGGAGGAACCCCGGCCCCTCGATGAGCGCTCCGACGCGCGACAGGACGGGCGTGCCGGCGCTGATCGGCTCGCCGAGGACGTGCACGGTGCCCGAGTCGGGACGGATCAGGCCCATGACCATCCGCAGGGTGGTCGTCTTGCCGGCACCGTTCGGGCCGAGCAGCCCGACGACCTGGCCCCGTTCGGCGCGCCACGACACGTCGTCCACCGCGCGGTGCCCGTCCTTGTAGGTCTTGACGAGGTTGGTCACGACGAGGGGCGTGTCGGCCAGGTCGGGGCGGGACGGCTGCTCGCGCTGCTGCCGGCGCCGCCAGAGGGCCCGGGCGAGGAGCGCCAGGGCGGCGGCCGCGATGGCGATGACCACCCCGATGGCCTCGGCGTCGGCGGTGGACTCGGCGGAGAGCGTGGTCCCCTCGACGGTCGGGACGGTGAGGCCCGCCCCCTCGAGGGCGATCCGGTCGGCGCGGGCCTCGCGCGGACCGGCATACGCCGAGTCGGTCGTCGTGACGAGGAGCCGCACGACGCTTCCGGACTCGATCGTCCAGGTGGCCGAAGGGAGGGCGACGTCGACCGTCGTCGGCTGGCCGGGCGTCGTCGGCACGGTCACCGGTGCCACCAGCCGCCGCGGGAAGGTGGCCACCCCGCCGGTCACCTGCCACAGGCTGAGGTAGAGCGTCGCCGACGTGGCGCTGGAGGTGACGGTGAGCCGGACCTGAGGAGAGCCGACGATCCGGGTCTGCTCGGCGAGCGCGGGAGAGTCGAAGGCGGTCGACTGGCCGGGCAGGGCGGCGAGGCCGTAGGTGGGAAGAGCGGTGGCCGCGGCGCCGCTGGTGAGCGCCCCACCACCGCCGGGTATGCCGGTGATCGCCGCCGGCTGGCCGCCCGGCGGGGAGAGCACCGGCCGGGGCGAACCCGCGTCGAGCGGGATGGTCGTCGGCGCGCCGGAGGTGGCGTAAGCAGCGGCCTGCTGGAGAGGAGCGACGGTCTGCCGACGGGGGATGGGGGTCGCGTAGACGAAGGCCGGGAGCGGCATACCGCCGGCGACCGGGCGGGTGTCAACCGAGAGGTAGTGACCCAGCCAGGTG
>JALZBI010000398.1 GCA_030947565.1 Actinomycetota bacterium | reverse complement strand
GCCCGCGACGAGGCGGTCCGCATCCGCCGACGTGACGTCATCACCATGCCATCGCGCATCCGCACGATCGGCGACGCCATCGGGGCCGCCGCCGACCTCGCGTCGATCGCCGACGAGGAGACCTCGGCCTCCTCGGCCGAGCAGGCCGGTGCCGAGCGCAGCCGGCTGCTTGAGACCCTGGGCGCCGACCCCGCCGCCCGCACGCAGCCGCCGCACATCCGGTCGCAGCTCGCCGCCCTGGAGAAGGAGCAGCGCACCCGGGCCACCCGGTTCGCCCGAGACACCGTGGACCGTGGGCTCGTCGACCTGCTGTCGGTGCACCGCGACGCGCTGGTGCTCCACCTCGGGGCCAAGGTCGGGCTCGTCAACGAGGACAGCATCGACGTCGTGCGCGCCCTAGCCGCGATGCGCACCCCCGAGGAGCTGCTCCTCGCCATGGAGGCCATCGGGGAGGCCCGCGAGCGCATCAACCTCAACGTGGCCCCGCTGCTCGCCCTCGAGGCCATGACCATCTCGGTGGTCTCCGGCATCGACCCCTCCGACACAGCCCCCTGACGCCGCCGGGTCCCGCCCGTCCACCGTCGTCGTTGTCCGGTCGTGACCCAGCGCCATCACGGTTGTCACGTCGCCGGGTTACCGTGCTCCGGTGCAGCGAACAGGGGTACGGACCGGTGTCCAGATCGGTGGCATGGACGGCGGCCCCGGGCGGCGGGTGCGCCGAGCCGCCGGGCTCCTGGCCGCCGCAGTGGTGGCCAGTCTCACCCTCTCATCGTGCCTCGTCCTGCCGTTCCTGCCCAGCGGTGACAACGGCGACTCCTCCGGCTCGTCCACCAACGCGCCGGTGACGCCGCAGACCCCGCCGCCGGGCACCACCGGCCTGGACAGCTACTACTCCCAGACCTTGGCCTGGAGCAGCTGCACCGGCGGAGAGTGCGCCAAGCTCAAGGTGCCCATCGACTATGCGAACCCGGCCGGCGACTCGATCCAGCTGGCGCTCCTGCGAGTCAAGGCCCGCAGCTCCAACCAGCGGATCGGCTCTCTCGTCGTCAACCCCGGGGGCCCGGGGGGGTCGGGGGTCGACTTCGCCCGCCGGGCGGCTGAGGTCGTCACGGCTGACGTCCGCCGCCGCTACGACATCGTCGGGTTCGACCCCCGCGGAGTGGGCCGGTCGGCACCGATCGACTGCCTCAGCGACAAGGACCTCGACGCCTTCCTCGGCACCGACCCCACCCCGGACACGCCCGCGGAAGAGCAGAGCTTCATCACGGAGGCGAAGAAGCTGGCCGACGGCTGCGCGGCGAAGAACCCCAAGACCATCGCCCACGTGTCCACCGTGGACGCAGCCAAGGACATGGACGTGCTCCGGGCGGCCCTCGGTGAGCCCAAGCTGAACTATCTCGGGTTCTCCTACGGCACGTATCTCGGCACCATCTACGCCGACCTGTTCGCGGCGAAGAGTGGCCGCATGGTGCTCGATGGCGCGGTGCCGCCCGACCAGACGTCGCAGCAGGCCAACCTCGGCCAGGCCAAGGGCTTCGAGACGGCCACCCGGGCCTACGTCGCCGACTGCGTCACCGCTCGCGACTGCCCGGTCGGCCAGAGCGTCGACGAGGGGATGGCGTGGATCCGTGACTTCCTCAAAGGCCTCGACTCCGCTCCGCTGCCGGTCACTGACGACCAGAACGTCACGCAGCTCACCGAGGCGTGGGGCTCCTCGGGCATCGCCTACGCCATGTACTCCAAGGAGGCCTGGCCATCCCTCACGGAGGCGCTCAAGGACGCGAAGAACGGCGACGGAAACGCCCTGATGCGCCTCGCCGACAGCTATGCCCAGCGCACCCCCGGGGGCCAGTACCAAAACAACATCATGGAGGCCATCTACGCGGTCAACTGCCTCGACAAGCCCGACACCGCCGACCCGGCGCAGGTCGAGGCCTTCGCCGCGGAGGCGGTCAAGGTGGCGCCCACCTGGGGCCGGTTCCTGGCGTGGAGCTCGGTGCCGTGCGGAGTCTGGCCGGTAAAGCCCACGGGCCAGCCCCATACGGTGAGTGCCCCGGGCTCCGGCCCGATCATCGTCGTCGGCACCACCCGCGACCCCGCGACCCCCTACGAGTCGGCGGTGCATCTGCGCCAGCAGCTGGCGCACGGCGTCCTGGTGACCTACGACGGTGACGGGCACACGGCATACCCCCGTTCGAGCACGTGCGTCGACAAGGCGGTCGACGACTACCTGCTCAACGGGAACCCGCCGCAGGACGGGGTGAAGTGCTGAGGGGGGTGGCGAAGTCCGTATAGTGGTGCCCCGCGCCCGACGGGTGCCCGCCGCCTTAGCTCAGTCGGCCAGAGCGATTCACTCGTAATGAATAGGTCATCGGTTCGATTCCGATAGGCGGCTCCACCACATCACCGCACGTCAGGCCCCCGACGCGCCACGCTCGGGGGGCCTGCTGCGTGAGCCGTGGGTCCGGCGTCCCGCCCCCGCGAGCTCAGATGAGTCGTCCCCCGGGTGGGCCGGGTGGGCCGGGTGGGCCGGGCTGGGTGGGTGGGCGCGGCGGCCCGGGAGCGTTGAGGCGGTAGCGCATCCCCGCCGTCCTAGCGGCGAAGCACAGCAGTGCCGCCCCGATGGCCGCGGCCGGGCCGAAGAACCCCGTCCGCTGGGCGACGACGACCAGGGCGGCGGCGAGCAGGGCCGGTATGGCGTACAGCTCGCGGCGCAGGATCACCGGCACCCGCGTGATGAGCACGTCCCGCACCGTGCCGCCCCCGACAGCGGTGACCGCGCCGAGGATGACCGCCTGTGCGGCTCCGACCCCGAGGTCAAGGGCCTTGCCGGCTCCGGTCACCGCGAACAGGCCGAGGCCGGCGGCGTCCAGGAGCAGGATGCCGCCTCCCAAGGCGGTGACCATCCCGAGCGTGACCACCCCCACGACGTCGACCTTCGTCACCTTCATCGCCGTCAGCGCCCCGTTCAGCGCGAAGGCGAACGTACCGGCCAGGTCGAGGGCCAGCAGCAGGGGTGTCTCGGTCGGCACCGCTCCTGTCTA
>JALZBI010000081.1 GCA_030947565.1 Actinomycetota bacterium | reverse complement strand
GGGTCGCACCGACGGCCGGTCACGGACGTGCGCTCGCCCAGGGCCTCAGCCGGTTGTCCCTGCTGACGCCAACGCCCACCCGTCAGGCCGCAGACGGGCAGCAACCGCCTCGAACGACGTCGGGGGAGCACGCCGGTCGACGGGATTGTGAGGTCGCGCCCCCGGGCACCCGTCGAGGTGGCGCCGCTGGCCGGGCCCGCTGTCAGACCGACCCCCTGAAGGTGTACCGGGTCATCATGGACGGGAGAGCGTCGCCGGGCGACCAGCGGCCTGCGGCATGAGGGACGTGTACGGGGATCCGTTGAGCTATCCGGCTCAGTCGGTGTTCGTGGAGCGGCAGCGAGATCCACGGCCGAAGCCATTGTTGAGCCGCAACCACGCGAGGACAGTGCAGGTATGACTCAGGCTGCCGGTGACGAGCTCAGCGCATTCCTCCATGCGGGCGACCAGGCGATCTGGTCTGCCGCTGCTCTGGTGTTGGCGGTACAGGGTGCCGCCTCGGGTGAGCAGCGATCGGCCGCCCAAGCGGTATTGAGGGCGAGTGGTCTGGGTCGGGTCGTGACGCTGGGTCCCGAGGAGTCCGGCGTGCTGGCGGCGCAGGCTGCGGCCCCTGTCCATCAGGTCGCTGCCCTCCTTCGCGGTGAGGGGCAGATGTGGGCCGCCCAGAGCGATGAGGCCCTCCTTGCGCAGGGGCGGGCCAGCGCTCAGGGCGCCGCCGCCTTCGCGCGGTTCGGCCTACCGTCGTTGGCCGGGCTGCCGGAGGCGTTCGCCGGTGGGGCGCGGATGCTTGATGTCGGCACGGGGGTAGCTGCGATGGCGGTGGCCTATGCCGAGCTGTTCCCGCGGCTGACGGTTGTCGGGATCGACGTGATACCTCGCGTGCTCCGGCTGGCCCAACAGACGGTGGCCGCGAGTTCGGTCAGCGACCGGGTCGTCCTGCGCGAGCAGGATGTGAGTTCCCTGGATGAGCCCGAGACGTATGAGTTCGCGTGGGTGCCGGCACCGTTCATACCGGCGTCCGCACTCAGCGCGGGTGTCCTCCGTGTCGTCGAGTCGCTACGTCCGGGCGGGTGGTTGATGCTGGGGCATGGAAAGTACGGCGGGTCCGACGTGAACGACGCGGTTGGCCGGTTCAAGACCATCGCCTACGGGGGCACCGCACTCAACGACGGGGAGGCCGAGCAGATGCTCAAGACCGCCGGTCTGGTCGACGTGAGGGTGGTTCCGACCCCCCAGGGCAACCCGGCAATCACCGTCGGACGCAAGCCCGCGCCAGCATGACGCCGTCAGGCGGCTCGCCCAGAAAGAATGCGGCTCGTCGTGCTGCTGCTCGCAGGCATGCTGCTTGTCATTGACGTCCTGAACCGCCATGAGCCAGGCGCCCGGGTTCGCTCGAACCCGCTCAGCCGAGGTGGCCCCGTACTGACGTATGACCCTTGAGCAGGTTCCGAGCGATCGTGCGCCGCTGGATCTCGTCGGTGCCCTCGTAGATGCGCAGCAGCCGCAGCTCGCGGTACCACCGCTCGATCGGCAGCTCGCGGGTGTAGCCCATGCCGCCGTGCATCTGCAACACCCGGTCGACGATCTCGTTGGCCTTGACGCCCCCGTAGAGCTTGGCCATCGACTGCGCCTGACGGGAGTCGAGACCAGTGTCGACCTGCCAGGCGGCGGTCAGCACCAGCCAGCGCAACGCCTCGATCTCGGTCGCCGAGTCGGCCACCATCCACTGGATCGCCTGGCGTTCGGCGATGGGCTCGCCGAAGGTGACCCGGTTGCGAGCCCAGTCCATACCCATCTCGACCAGACGCTCGCAGGCGCCGAGCGCGCGGGCGGGCAACAGGTAGCGGCCCCGCCCGATCCAGCGCATCGCCAGCGCGAAACCCCCGCCCTCCTCGCCGAGGATGTGGTCGTGTGGGACCCGAACATCCTTGAACACCAACGCCGCCGGCCCCCACTCGCCCATCGTGTCGATCTGGCTCGAGGTCCATCCACGGTCACGGTCGACGAGGAAGCACGTGACGCCTCCGTTGGCGCCCTTCGCCTTGTCGGTGACGGCGAACACCATCGCGAAGTCGGCCTCGTTGCCCCCCGTGATAAACGTCTTCTCGCCGTTGATGACCCACTCCCCGGCTTCGCCGTGGGCCCAGTCGCCCTCGCGCCGCGCCGACGTGCGGATCGCCCGGGCGTCCGACCCCGCCCCGGGCTCGGTGATGGCGAAGCAGGACTTGCGGTCGCCGGCGATGGTGGGCAACAGGTATGCCTGCTGCTGGGCCTCGTTGGCGTCGTACAGGATGTTGTCGGCGGCCCCGCCGAACGCGAACTGGATGAAGCTGCGGCCCAGCTCGATCTCGGTGAGTGCGGTCAGCACCGCCGACAGGCCCATCCCGCCGTAGGCCTCAGGCGTCTGGATGCCGAAGAAACCGGCCTGCTTCGCGATGTCCTGCAGGCGTTTCAGCTCCTCCGGGGGCAGGCCCCGCTCGCCACGTCGCTCCCGCGCGAGCACGTCGGGCTCCAGGGGGATGAGCTCTCTCGTCACGAACGTCCGCACCCACGCGCGGATCTCGCGCTCCTCGTCGTTCAGCGACAGGTCGACCATGCGCCAGCTCCTTCGTCGTGCGGGTTCACCGGGCGTGCGTCACGCCATCATGAGGCAACGGCGCAGAGGGCGAGGGGCGGCGTCAGATCAACGTGCCCGGGTCGGGATCCTTCTGCGCGTCGGAGGCGGTGTCCGACGCGTCCGGGTCGTCCTCCGGCTCGAACGAGTTGGGCTCGCCGAGAGTAAGCTCGATGCCCTCGCCGGTGCCCTCACCGTCCAGCAGCGAGTCGGACCGGTCGGACTGCTGCTGGCTCTGGTCGCCCTGTTGGCTGGTGTCGCTCACGGTGCGGTCGCCTCTCTTGACGGTGGGTCTCGAGCCTCTCCCACACGGTCCCTGACGGCAACCCGGTCCACCTGCGGACGCCGGATCGGCGCGGCCTTCCCGTACCAGCCGCGGGAGGGGCCCCCCGCGGGTGAGGGACGACGCCCGGGTTGCAACTATGCAGCCCGTGACGTCCCGACCGCCGGCGCGAGACGCGTACCCGCCCCAGGCCCTGCGCGAGTATGCGTTCCTCGCCGACGGCTACCGCGGCGCGCTCATCGGGCCCCGGGGTGACGTCTCGTTCCTCTGTGCTCCGACCTGGGACTCCCCGGCCGTCTTCTCGCAGCTGCTCGGCGGCCCGGGTGTGTATGCCGTCACGCCGAGGGAGACCTTCGTGTGGGGCGGCTACTACGAGCCGGCCAGCCTCATCTGGCGCAGCCACTGGATGACCACCGAGTGCCTCGTCGAGTGCCGGGAGGCGCTGGCCCAGCCCGCGGACCCGCACCGCCTGGTGCTGCTGAGGCGCATCGAACCCACCGGTCCGTCACCGGCCCGGGTCGAGGTGGTCCTGGAGCTCGGCGCCGACTTCGGCCGGCAGGCGTCGACCGCCCGCCGCGGGGACGACGGCCGCTGGACCCTCACCGCTGGTGACCTCACCTGCCGGTGGTCCGGTGCCGGCGCCGCCCGGAAGGGTCGGGACGGGGTCCTCCGGCTCGAGATCGACGTGCCGGCCGGGCAGCACCACGACCTGGTGCTCGAGATCAGCGACCGCCCGTTGCCGGAACCGGTCGTGCCCGACGAGGCGTGGCGGTCCACCGTCGACTACTGGCAGCAGGCCGTGCCGCGCTTCGACCGGTCCGCCGCCCCGCGGGACAGCCGGCACGCCTACGCCGTCCTGCGCGGGCTGACCGCTCCCGGCGGTGGCATGGTGGCCGCCGCCACCCTCGGCCTGCCCGAGCGGGCGGACGCCGGGCGCGACTACGACTACCGCTACGTGTGGCTTCGCGACGAGGCGTACGCCGGTCTGGCCGCCGCCGTGCACGAGCCTCACCCGCTGCTGGACGAGGCCGTGGCCTTCACCACCGCGCGGGTCCTCGAGCACGGCGACCGGCTGGCTCCGGCCTACCGGCTCGACGGACGGGTCCCCCCGAGGGAGCACGACATCCCGCTGCCGGGCTACCCCGGGGGAGGGGTTCGGACCGGCAACTGGGTGCGCGGGCAGTTCCAGCTCGACGGCTGCGGCGAGCTGCTGGTGCTGTATGCCGCGGCGGCCCGACACGACCACCTCGGCGCGGACGACCTGCGGGCGGTCACCACGCTCACCGAGGTCATCGAGCGCCGGTGGGACCGGCCCGACGCCGGGATCTGGGAGCTGGACGACGACTGGTGGACGCACTCCAGACTGGCCGCCGTCGCCGGTCTGCGGTCGGTCGCCACCCACCTCGATGCTGCCGCGGCGGGGCGCGCGGTCGTGCTCGCCGACGCGATCATGGCGGAGACGTCGGCCCGGTGTCTCGGGCCGGACGGCGCCTGGATGCAGTCGCCGACGCGACCAGGGGTCGATGCGTCACTGCTGCTGCCACCGGTGCGCGGGGCGCTGTCACCCTACGACCCGCGCAGCGTGGCCACGGTCCGCGCGGTCACCGACCAGCTGGCCGAGGACGGGTACGTCTACCGCTACGCCGTCGACGGCCGGCCGCTGGGAGAGGCGGAAGGGGCCTTCCTCCTGTGCGGGCTCGCGATGTCGCTCGCGAGCCTGGCCAGCGGGGACACCGTTCAGGCCTACCGCTGGTTCGAGCGGCAGCGTGCGGCCTGCGGACCGGCGGGGCTGCTGTCCGAGGAGTTCGACGTACGACAGCGGCAGCTGCGCGGTAATCTGCCCCAAGGGTTCGTCCACGCCCTGCTCCTGGAGTGCAGCCAGCGGCTGGGGGAGACCGGGGAGGGTCTGGACGCGTCGTGACGGTGGTTGCGGGGCACGTGGGTGGCGCGTGCGTGGTGGAAGCCTGCCTAGCTATCGCCGCGCTGGCTGCTCTGAAGGCCGGGAGCGTCGCCCTCGACGAGCTTGCCGTCGGCGTCCCAGACCTGCGGGCCGCCGGCCTCGTCCGCCGTCCAGTCGCCGGGCTGGCGGGCGTCGGAGCCGGCCGCGACATCGTGCTTCGCCGGATCGTGCTCGTGCGCGAACTCCTCGGCGGAGCGCTGCTGCTCCGCGGGGTCGACGGCAGGGTCCTGGTCGCCGGATCCGGCTGCCGGCCCCGCATCGTCGTTGTCGGGCTGCTCACGTCGCTGGTCGTCCACGGTGACTCCTCGCTCGTCCGGCGCCGGCGTCGTTGCCGGTCGACCTGCTGCTCAGTCTGCCGCACCGGGCTCCTGCCAGACCTGAGTGCAGCCCATGAAGTCGGCGCGGCCGTGCCGCCACCCGTGTTCGCCTAACCTGTCAACTATCCCGCGACAGAGATGAGCCGGCCATGACCCTCGACGCCACGCGTACCGACGCCCTTGCGATCCCGACCGACGACGCCACAGTGCGCGCCAACGACATGGCCCACGTCCTGCACTCGTGGGCGGCCCAGGGGCACATCGACGCCATGCCGATCGCCGGGGGTGACGGTGCCTGGTTCTGGAACGCCGACGGACGCCGGTTCCTCGACTTCTCCAGCCAGCTGGTCAACGTCAACATCGGCTACCAGCACCCCAAGCTCGTGGCGGCTGTGCAGGAGCAGGCGGGCCGGATGGTCACCGTGTCGCCGGCGTTCGCCAACGACGCGCGGTCCGAGGCGGCCCGGCTCATCGCCGAGGTCGCCCCCGGGGACCTCGACATGGTCTTCTTCACCAGTGGGGGCGCCGAGGCCAACGAGATGGCCATCCGGATGGCCCGCGCCCACACCGGGCGGCACAAGATCCTCGCGGCCTACCGCAGCTATCACGGCTCCACCGCGGGTGCCGCAGCCCTCACGGGGGAGCCGCGTCGCTGGGCCACGGAACCGGGTATGCCAGGGGTGGCCCGGTTCTGGGGTCCGTACCCCTACCGTTCCGCGTTCCACTCCGACAGTGCCGAGCAGGAGTGCGCGCGCGCCCTGCAGCACCTGCGCGACACGATCATCGCTGAGGGGTCGCACACCATCGCCGCCGTCATCCTCGAGACCGTGGTCGGCACCAACGGGATCCTCGTCCCGCCCGACGGCTACCTCGCCGGGGTGCGTTCGCTCTGCGACGAGTTCGGCATCCTCTACATCGCCGACGAGGTGATGTCCGGGTTCGGGCGCTGCGGCGAGTGGTTCGCCGTCAACCGGTGGGGCGTGGTCCCTGACCTCGTCTGCTACGCCAAGGGCGTCAACTCCGGTTACGTGCCGCTCGGTGGTGTCGTCATGTCGCCGGCGGTCGCGGCGACCTTCCACGACACCCCGTTTCCAGGGGGGCTCACCTACTCCGGTCACCCTCTGGCCTGCGCTACGGCCGTCGCCTCGATCGGTATCTTCCGCGAGGAGGGGATCCTGGATCACGTCCGCTCCCTCGAGACCGACGTCATCGGTCCCGAGCTCCGAGCGCTTGCCGACCGGCACCCCAGCGTCGGCGAGGTGCGCGGGCTCGGCGTCTTCTGGGCCCTCGAGCTGGTGCGTGACCGCACAACCCGCGAGCCGCTGGTTCCCTTCAACGCCACTGGTTCCGCCGCCGCACCGATGGTCGAGCTGGGCAAAGCGTGCAAGGCCAAGGGCCTGTGGCCGTTCATCGCCATGCACCGGTTCCACGTCGTGCCGCCGTGCGTCATCACCGCCGACGAGGTGCATCAGGGGCTCGCCATCCTCGACGAGGCCTTGGAGGTCGCGGACCGGTACGTCACCGGTTGAGCCTCCTCCAGGGGTGGTTAACCACCCCCGTGGTTTGGGTAGGGTTCGCGCGTGACCGAGAGCCGCCGCATCGCCATCATCGTCAACCCCACCAAGTTCGACGACCTCGACGCGGTGAAAGAGCAGACCGGCAAGATCTGCGCCGACCACGGCTGGGAGGAGCCGCTGTTCTTCGAGACGACGAAGGACGACCCGGGCGTGGGCCAGGCTCAGCAGGCCCTGGACGCGGGTGTCGACATCGTCTGTCCGCTCGGCGGCGACGGCACGGTGCGGGCCGTGGCCACGTCCCTGGTCAACACCGGCCGGCCGCTCGGTCTGCTGCCTGGCGGCACCGGCAACCTGCTCGCCCGCAACCTCGACCTGCCGGTGGAGGACCTCGCCGACGCGCTGGTGGTCGTCCTCACGGGGAAGGACAAGCGGATCGATGTCGGACTGGTCCACCTTTTCCCCGACTCGGACGCGCCCGAACCCCTCAAGGGTGACGACCCGGCCACCCCGGACGACCCCCGCCACGACGACGAGGAGATCTTCCTTGTCATGACCGGCATCGGTGTCGACGCCCAGGTCATGGCCGACACCAACGAGAAGGTCAAGGGCGTCCTCGGTTGGCCCGCTTACGTCTTCGCCGGTGTCGGCAAGATGTTCAAGCGTGGGTTCATGGTCAAGGTGGCCAGCGGCGGTGGCGACGGTCAGGTGCAGCACGCGAGCAGCGTCATCGTCGGCAACTGCGGAATGTTGCAGGGCAACGTCAAGCTCATGCCCGACGCGGCGCTCGACGACGGCATCCTCGACGGCGTGATCCTCGCGCCGAAGGGCCCGTTCGGCTGGGGCGCCGTCGCCGCCGACCTCGCCAGCCGACACAGGCGCGGCCACAAGCAGCTGGTGCGGATGACCTCCACGTCGATCCGCGTCACCGTCCTCGACCCGGTCGAGACCCAGATCGACGGCGACCCCATGGGTGAGCAGTACGGCCTGTCCACCCGGGTCCTTCCGCAGGCGCTGGTTGTCCGGGTCCCCTGAGGCATCCGTGCCGATGGCTCAATCACCGCTGACGCCGAGCCGCCGGCGGCGGCTACTGCCGGCGGTCGGGTATGCCGTCGGGATGGCCGTCCCCGTGACCGCGCTCGCCCTGCTGGTCCGGGAGCGGGTCGACGTCGTCCTCTCGTACGACGCCGCGGCCATCACCGCAGTGACCGACATCACGCGGTCCCACCCCGGTCTCCACACCGCGCTGGTCACCTGGCAGGAGGCCTTCCAGCCGATCTGGGTCTACAGCGTGGGCACCGGGGTATGCGCGTGGCTGTGGTGGCACCACCGGCTGAAGACGCGCGCCATCTGGGGATTCGTCACGATGATGGTGTCCTGGAACATCGCCCTCGACGTCAAGTACGTCGTCCAGCGGGCCCGCCCGGTGGTCGAGGACGCGGTCTCCCACGCACCCGGATACAGCTTCCCCTCCGGACACGCCGCCAACACGGCAGCCGCCGCGACGGCCGTCACCGTGGTGGTCTGGCCGGTGCTGGCCAACCCCGCCGCGAAGATGGGGGTGGTCACCGC
>JALZBI010000397.1 GCA_030947565.1 Actinomycetota bacterium | reverse complement strand
CTCCGGTCTCGACCTGGCTGCCGGTGGAGACGAGCAGCTCCTTGACCGTCGCCGCGAACGGCGCTGGGAGGACGGTTTCCATCTTCATGCTCTCGAGGACCAGCACCGGGGCGCCCGCGGCGACGCGGCTGCCGACGGGGGCGGGGGTGGCGACCACGAGCGCCGGTGCGGGAGAACGCATCACGCCACCCTCGTCGCGGCTGACCCGGTGCGTCGTCCCGTCGACCTCGACCAGGTGCACCGGTCCGTGGGTGGCCGTGACGAGGCGGTAGCGCGCACCCTCGAGGACGAGCCGGCTGGCGTACTCGTCGATGCGCTCGAGCTCGGCGTTCAGTGGCTCGGAGCCGTCGACGCCGACGCGGAACCGCTGTGGGCCGACGCGCGTCACCAGCACCTTGTGCACCTCGCCGCGCAGCTTGAGGTCCACCGCCCGGCCGACCTTGTGCTGCACCTGCGGGCGGCCGCCGCGGGCGGTCTCGAGCAGCCGTGCCACCTCGACCTGCTCCTCGTCCTCGTACGCCTCGATGCCGGCCGCGACGAGCGCGACGCCGGAGTGGTGGGCCGAGGTCAGGCGACCCTCGCCGCGCACCCGGTCGATCCAGCCCGTGTCGGCCGATCCGTCGACGACCTCCGGCTGGTCGAGCAGGTCGAGGATGAAGCTCTTGTTGGTGGCCCCGCCCTCGATGACCACCGTCGTCTCGGCCACGGCTCGCCGCAGACGAGCGAGCGCCTCGTCGCGGTCGCGCCCGGACGCGATGATCTTGGCGATCATGGAGTCGAAGTCGGCCGGGATGGTGTCGCCCTCGCCCACCCCGGTGTCCACCCGGATGCCCGGCCCGGCCGGCAGCGCCAGCAGGGCGATCCGCCCCGGCGCGGGTGAGAAGTCGCGGTCGGGGTCCTCGGCGTTGAGCCGGGCCTCGACGGCGTGGCCGCGCTCGGCGGGCTGCTCGCCCTCCAGCCGGCCACCCCCGGCGACGTGGATCTGCAGCTTGACCAGGTCGGTGTCGGTCGTCACCTCGGTGATCGGGTGCTCGACCTGGAGGCGGGTGTTGACCTCGAGGAAGGCGAAGTACTGCCCCCCCGGGTGGTAGAGGAACTCGACCGTGCCGGCCCCGGCGTACCCGACGGCCAGGGCGAGGCGCTCGGCGCTGGCCTTCAGCTCGCGGACCTGCTCCGGTGCGAGGACGGGCGAGGACGACTCCTCGATGACCTTCTGGTTGCGGCGCTGCACGGAGCAGTCGCGCACTCCCAGGGCCCATGCCGTGCCCTGGCCGTCGGAGATGACCTGCACCTCGACGTGGCGGGCACCGGTGACGAGGCTCTCGAGGAAGACCACGCCGCTGCCGAAGGCGCGCTCCGCCTCGTCGCGGGTGCGGGCGTAGGCGTCGGTCATGTCCGCGTCGGACCGGATCACCCGGATGCCGCGGCCACCACCCCCGGCCGTGGCCTTGAGCATGACCGGGTAGCCGATCTCGCGGGCCTTGGCGATCGCCGCGTCGAGCGTGTCGACCGGGCCGCGGCTCCACGGGGCGACCGGGACGCCGACCTCCTCGGCGATGAGCTTGGAGCCGATCTTGTCGCCGAGCCGGCGCATCGCCTCCGGGCTCGGACCGATGAAGGTCACGCCGATCCGGCCGCACAGCTCAGCGAACGCCGGGTCCTCCGCGACGAAGCCCCAGCCGACCCAGACGGCGTCGGCGCGGGTCTCGCGCAGGGCCTTCTCCAGCACCGCGTGGTCGAGATACGGACGCGCCGAGGCCGGGCCGAGGTTGTACGCCATGTCGGCCTCACGCACGAACATCGCCCGCCGCTCGCCCTCGGTGTGCAGGGCGACGACCTCGATGGGTCCGGCCGACCGGTCCGTCGGCGAGGCGGTCTGGGCGTTGAGGTCGCGGACCGCGTGGATGAGGCGCATCGCCGCTTCCCCGCGGTTGACGACGGCGATCCGCGTGAACGTCACCGGTGCCTCCTTGCACTGCGCGTCTCCGGCACCTGCTCGGGCGAGAAGCGGGAGCGGCTGGTCATCACCGGAGAGAATCTTTCACACCCCGCTCCTACTATCGAGTCCGTCATCCGCGGCGGAGTCCGTCCCGCTGCCGGTCGGATCGCGACGCATACCGAGTTCCGGGGACAAACCGGGCGTGATCCCCTAACGTCGCTCTCGCGACCCCCGGACCGGCCACATCGGGTCCCGGCCCGACCCCGAACCCGACCTGGAGGTCGGCCGACCGAGAGGTGACCCATGACCCCCGAAGAGCTGATGACCGAGGCGTGCCGGCTGGCGAAGGAGTCGGTCGACAACGGCTGGGGCGGGCCCTTCGGGGCGGTGCTCGTCAAGGACGGGGAGATCGTCGCGCGCGGACAGAACCGGGTGCTGCTCACCGGTGACGTCACCGCGCACGCCGAGGTGGAGACGCTGCGCAAGGCGGCAGCCGTGTTGAACCCCCAAGCCCCGTCGATCGCGCAGGACCACCGCAACGAGTCCACCCTCACGCTCGTCCCTCGACCGGAGGGTTCGGCCGATGTCGTCCCGGAGCGTGCCCGGATGTTCATGGGGATGGAGATCTACATCAGCGGCGCCCCGTGCCCCATGTGCATGAGCGCCATCTACTGGGCGCGCCTGGACGCGGTCTACTTCGCCAACGACCTGGAGGCGACTCGGGCCATCGGCTTCGACGACGCGTTCCAGTACGAGGACTTCACCCTGCCGCTGCCCGAGCGCCGGGTCAAGATCGAGCAGTTCCGGCCCGACCTCGGCGACGCGGCATACCGGGCCTGGGACTCCAAGGCCGACCGGCACCCGTACTAACGGCCGCACTGACGCGCGTACACACGCTCTGCTGCTGATGAGTACCGACCGTTCGACGGACCTGGCCTCGCGGCGCGGTCCGGCCACCGTGGTGATCGGGCAGCGTCTTCGCCCTGACCGTCACGACGCCTACCGACGCTGGCAGGACGACGTCACCGCCGCGGCCGCCCGGTTCCCGGGCTACCTCGGCTCGGAGGCGACACCGGTGCCCGACCAGCAAGGCGACGCCACGATCATCTACCGC
>JALZBI010000396.1 GCA_030947565.1 Actinomycetota bacterium | reverse complement strand
AGATCCGTTGTCGGACAACGAGATCATCGCCAAGTCCGGACGCTACGGGCCCTACGTCACCGAGGTCCTCCCGGAGGAGCGCGAGGACGCGCCCAAGACTCGCAGCAAGGCGGCCAAGGCCAAGCCGCGCACCGCGTCGCTGTTCAAGGACATGGACCTCGCGACCATCGACCTCGACACCGCGCTCAAGCTGCTGTCCCTGCCCCGCGTCGTCGGCGTCGCCACCGAGCAGGACGGTTCCAACACCGAGATCACGGCGCAGAACGGCCGTTACGGCCCCTACCTCAAGAAGGGCACCGACTCCCGGTCACTGGTGACCGAGCAGCAGCTGTTCGACGTCACGCTCGACGAGGCGCTCGCGATCTACGCCCAGCCCAAGCAGCGGGGCCGCGCGGCCGCTGCCCCCCTCAAGGAGCTTGGAGCCGACCCGGTGTCGGGCAAGCCGGTCGTGGTCAAGGACGGTCGGTTCGGTGCCTACGTCACGGACGGCGACACCAACGCGACGCTGCGGCGCGACGACGACCCCGGGACGATCACGCCGGAACGCGGGTTCGAGCTGCTCGCCGAGAAGCGGGCCAAGGGTCCGACGACCCGCAAGCGCGCGGTGAAGAAGACGGCGGTCAAGAAGACCACCGCGAAGAAGACCGCCGCCAAGAAGACCACGGTCCGCAAGAGCGCGGCGACGAAGAAGTCCTGACGGTGAGCGAGCCCGAGCCGGCCCTCGACCCGGCCACCGCCCGCCTGCTGTCCACCCGGCTGGGCGTCGAGCAGCGCGCCCAGCGGCTGCCGTCCGTCGCGGCGGGAGTCGTCCGCCGGGGGCAGCTGGTCTGGGCTGACGCGCGCGGGACCGTCGACGGTCGGGAGGGCGGCATACCCGCGAATCCTGACACGCAGTACCGGATCGGCTCGATCACCAAGACGTTCGTCGCAGTGGCCGTGATGCGGCTGCGGGACGCCGGCCGGCTCGACCTCGACGACCGGTTCGACGACCACGTGCCGGGCAGCGCGTTCGGCCGGGCCACGATCGCGCAGCTGCTCACGCATACGTCCGGGCTGCAGTCGGAGACCGACGGACCGTGGTGGGAGCGCACCCCCGGAGGCGGCTGGGACGCACTGATGTCGCCGTCGCCGGTCCTGCGAATGCGCGCCGGCAGTCGCTACCACTACAGCAACGTCGGGTATGCCGCTCTGGGCGAGCTGGTCGCGCGAGCTCACCAGCAGCCGTGGGCCGACGTCGTCGCCCGTGACCTGCTGACGCCGTTGGCGATGACCCGCACCACCACCCGACCCGCCGGCGCCGCCGCGCAGGGCCTCGCGGTGCACCCGTTCGCCGACCTGCTACTCCCCGAGCCGGAGCACGACGGCGGCGCGATGGCGCCCGCCGGCCAGCTCTGGTCGACGACGCAGGACCTGGCCCGTTGGGCGGCGTTCCTGGCCGGCGACACCGGTGAGGTCCTCGCCACCGACACGCTGGCCGAGATGCTCGTCGTGCAGGCGGTCAGCGACCTGCCCGGCCAGCCGTGGACCGCCGGTCATGGCCTCGGCTTCCAGGTGTGGAACGACGCGGGCCGGCGGTATGCGGGACACGGCGGCTCCATGCCCGGCTTCTTGGCCGGGCTGCAGGTCGATGCGGAGAGCGGTGACGGTGTCGTCGTCTTCGCCAACACGACGAGCGCCCCCCTGTCGTTCGCCCGCGACCTGCTCACCCTCGTCCGCGAACGCGAGCCGCTGGAGCCGGAGCCCTGGTGCGCCACGGGGTCGAGCACCGAGGCCATCGAGGTCGTCGGGCTCTGGCACTGGGGCCCGTCGGTCACCCTGGTCAAGGCCACCCCGGACGGCGGTCTGGAGCTCGGCGTCCCCGGTCAGGGTCGCGGCGCGCGGTTCCGCTCCGTCGGCAACGGCACGTGGGTCGGGCTGGACGGCTACTACGACGGTGAGCCGTTGCGGGTCGTGCGTGACGCTCGTGGGGCGGTGAGCCACCTCGACCTGGCGTCGTTCCGGTTCACCCGCCGACCGTACGACCCTGACGGCGACGTGCCCGGTGGGGTCGACGCGTCGGGTTGGCGCTGACGGTGACGCCGCGGTCGGCGTACCAGATGACGGCTCCGTTCAGGACGCCGATGGCGGTGGCCGCCCTCTCGTCGCCGCAGATCTCGGCGTAGGCGACGCGGGAGTGGTCGTCGATCACGGTGTAGCAGGTACGCGGTTCCAATCCTGGGCCGGTACTCCTTTCCCCGCTGACCGGTCCGGGGTGCTGTTGCCTGTGCGTTGAGCCGGCTTTGCACCCGGCCGACGTAGCGCCAGCCGCCGCCGTCGGGATGTTGCCGAACTTGGTGACGTCGACGTGGATGAGGGAGCCGGGATGGTCATGTTCGTAGCGGCGCAGCGGTTCACCGGTGGCCCGGTCGATGCGGCAGAGCCGGTTGAGCCGGCACCGGACCAGCACGGCGTGCACAGTGGACGACGGCAGGCCAAGCCGGCCGGCGATCTGTACCGGACCGAGGCGGTGGCGCCACCGCAGGCCACGATTCGCTTGACGACCCGGGTGGAGGTCTTCGATGGGCAGTGGTGCGGGCGTGAGGTCAGGTAGGCCATCCCCGCCGGACCTTCGGTCCGGTACCGGTCGGCCCACTTCTTCGCGGTCCGCGGGGCAACCATGATCATCTTGGCTGCGGCGGCGTAGGTCCAGCCGGTCTCGACGACCAGCCGAGCCAGCCGTAGTCGGGTGATCGGAGTCAGGGTCGCGTTAGCGTGGGACATGAAGGACTCCAGGGTGTGAAGCGGTGAACTAGACAGCTCCACTTCACTACTGGAGGCCTTCCGCTGTCAGCCCGACTCACCGCCTCACGGCGGAACAACCTCCCTGGACATCACAACTCGTCCAGGCCGGCGCAGATCCGGGGCACCTCGGAGTTGGAGATCCCGATGCCCTCCATGGCGGCGACCAGGTCGTCGACCGCTCGGGTCGACACGCCGTGGACGTAGGCCTCCATCGCCACCGCATGCAGCGCCTTATCGATTCGGGCCCGCGGCGACAGGATCTCGGCGTAGAACCAACC
>JALZBI010000395.1 GCA_030947565.1 Actinomycetota bacterium | reverse complement strand
GTCGTAGGTCAGCTTGACCGTCGTGCCCGGGTTCGCGGCCTGGAAGTCGGGGATCAGGGTCTGCTGGAACAGCTCCTGGATGTTGGTGTCGTCGCTGGCGGCGACGGTGATGGTGCCCCCGCCCCCGCCCATGGCGTTGCCGGCGGCGGTGCCCCCCGCGGTCGACCCCCCGGTGGACGCGGGCCCGTTCCCGGAACAGGCGGCGAGGACGAGAGCTAGGGGTGCGAGGCCGGCGGCCGCGACAACGATGGTTCGGCGCATGGGAGAACTGTGTTCCCCGAGTCAGCCCTTGGCAAGGCGACACGGACATCCGGTGGAAATGTCACACGATCGTGGCTGACAACCCGTGCGTATGTCACCTCGGGTCCACCGGGCGACGGGGCTGAGACCCCGAAACCGTTCTACAGCCTGCCGATGACCGCGTCGAGCATCGGCTCCGTGAGCTTGCCGGTGAAGGTGTTCTGCTGGCTCACGTGGTAGCTGCCGACGAGCCGGACCGGACGGCCGACGGCGGTGACGAGGACGGCCTCGGCGCCGTGGCCGAAGCGGGGCTTGGGTCTCGGGACGGCCCAGCCGAGCCGGCGGGCGCTGGCCAGCGTCGCGTCCCAGGCGATGCCGCCGAGCGCGAGCAGGGACCGCAGCCCCGGCGCTGACAGGGCCAGGTCGCGGTCGAGCCAGGCGCCGCACGTCTCGCGCTCCACGGGGAGCGGCTTGTTCGCCGGCGGGGCACACCGCACCCCGGCCACGATCCGGATCCCGGTGAGGCGCAGGCCGTCCCCCGCAGCCACGCTGCTCGGCTGGCTGGCGTACCCGGTGCGGTGGAGGGCGGCATACAGCCAGTCGCCGCTCCGGTCACCGGTGAACATCCGCCCGGTGCGGTTGGTGCCGTTGGCCGCCGGTGCGAGCCCGACGATGACGACCGGCGCGGCCGGGTCCCCGAACGACGGCCCCGGCCGCCCCCAGTAGGGCTGGTCGGCGAACGAGGCGCGCCGGCCGGTCGTGGCAACCGCCTCCCGCCACGCGACGAGGCGCGGGCAGGCGCGGCATACCGACACCCGGGCGGCGAGCTGCTCGACCGTGTCGCTGCTGCGCGCCAGCCGTCCGGCCGCCGCCGCGGTCCGGGCGACGGGAGTCGTCTCGTCGGCGGGGTCGCCCGGCCACCCCGTGCCCGGCGGCACCGGAGACGAGAAGCGTTGCCGCGTGACCGGATGCGGCAGCGGCACGAGACCTGGGACCACCAGGAGATGCTGCCACGTTCCACTTCGCGAACGACCTCCGACTGCGAGAGTTGGCGCGTGAACGAACTCTGGGTCGTCCTGGCCGCGGTGATCAACGCCGTGGTGCTCGCCTTCATCTCGCGCCGGCTGCTCGGCGTGCCGGTCGGCTGGCCGCGGACCGTCGTCGTGAGCCTGCTCGTCGCCTGGGTGTTCGGCCAGCTGGTCGAGGTCATCGAGCGCTTCCCGGGTGTCGACATCCTCTTCGGTGGGCGCGGCCTCGACTTCGCGGTCACCGTCGACACCCCTGCGGCCCTCTTGGTCCTGACGCTGGCCCTGGCGTGGTCGTTCGGTCTGGGGCTCGCCCTCCTCGTGGCGCTCGAGGCCGTCGTCCCGACCGGGACGCTTCCTGGGGTCCTGCCATGGCTGCGGGGGCTCCCCGCCCGGTGGCGCCGTAGCCGCCGGTACGCGCAGATCGTCGCCATCGCGTCCCGGCACGGGCTGGGCGGCTACCTACGCGGCTACCGGCGGACGACGAGCGACGAGCCGCCCATCACCGTCGCTCGGCACCTCCGCGAGGCCCTGGCCGAGGGGGGCGTCACCTTCGTCAAGCTCGGACAGATGCTGGCGACCCGTCCGGACCTCATCGGTCCGACCTTCGCCGAGGAGCTCGCGCACCTCCAAGCGGACGTCCCGACGGTGCCGTGGTCCGAGCTGGTGACCGTCATCGAGGCCGAGCTCGGCGGTCCGCTCGACCGGGCGTTCGCCGCCGTCGACCAGGAGCCGCTGGCCGCCGCGTCGGTGGCCCAGGTGCATACGGCGACGCTCCTCGACGGCACCCCGGTCGTCGTCAAGGTGCAGCGGCCCAAGGCTCGGGCGCAGGTGACGGCCGACCTCGACATCGTGCTGCGCCTGGCCCGGTGGGCCAACCGGGCCACGAGCTGGGGGCCCCAGATCGGCATCTACGGGATCGCCAAGGGCTTCGCCGAGAGTCTCGAGGAGGAGCTCGACTACACCGTCGAGCTGGCCAACCAGGCGGCCGTCGCCGCCGGGTTGGTCCCCGGAGACGGCATCCGGGTCCCGACCGTCTACCCGGAGCTGAGCGGGCGGCGGCTCATCGTCATGGAGCGGGTGTCCGGCGTCCCGGTCTCGAAGGGCGCGGCCGCGCTCGACGCCATGGACGCGCCGACGCGCGACGGGCTGGCGCGCGGTCTGCTGCGGTCGGTGCTGCGTCAGGTGCTCGTCACGGGCGTCTTCCACGCCGACCTGCACCAGGGCAACATCATCGTCGAGCCGGCGGGCCGGCTCGTGCTCCTCGACCTCGGCGCGGTAGGCCGGCTCGACCGAGGCTCCCGGGACGCGCTGGCCCTGCTCCTGCACTCGGTCGAGCGGCGCGACTCGATGTCGGCGACGGACGCTTTCCTCCAGCTGCTGGACCGCCCCGACGACCTCGAGGACCGGGTCTTCGAGCGCGACCTGGGGCAGCTCGTGCAGCGGTATGCGTCGGGCCCGGTCCCCGGCACCAGCACATCCGCGGGACTGTTCGGTGCGATGTTCAGCCTCGTCGTGCGCCACCGGTTCACCGTGCCGCCCCAGGTGGCTTCCGCCCTGCGGGCGTTGGGCGCGCTCGAGGGCACGCTCTGGTCGATCTCACCCGCCGTCGACCTCGTCACGGCGGCCCGCGAGGAGGGGCGGGCGGTGCTCGGCAACCGGTTCGCTCCGAGCGAGATCAAGGCGAGCTTGGAGGACCAGCTGATCACCCTGGTCCCGCTGCTGACCCGGCTGCCGCGCCGGCTCAACGCGATCGCGGAGAACCTTCAGGAGGGCCGCACGACGGTCAACGTG
>JALZBI010000394.1 GCA_030947565.1 Actinomycetota bacterium | reverse complement strand
CCGTCCGCGATGTAGGCCTTCAGGGCGTCGTTGACCTTGCCGACCATGGCGGCGTCACCCTTCTTGATGCCGACGCCGTAGCGCTCGTCGGAGAAGCCCTTGCCGACGACCTTGAGCACGCCCTTGTACTGCGGCAGGGCGGCATACCCGGCGAGGATGACGTCGTCGGTCGTCACCGCGTCGACGTTGCCGGCGACCAACGCCTCGACGCACTGGGAGAAGGTCGGGTACGGCGTCAGGGTGATCTTGCCTGCGTACTTCTCGGTGACGAGCTTGGCCGACGTCGTGTTGGGCACCGAGCAGAGGTTGCGCCCGTCGAGCGTGTCGGGCCCGGTCACCGTGTCGTTGCGCCGGACCAGCAGGTCCTGGTGGGCGACGAAGTAGGGGCCCGCGAAGTCCACCTGGGTGGCGCGCTCCGGGGTCATCGAGTAGGTGGACAGGACGAGGTTGACCTTGCCGTCGGCCAACAGCTTCTCGCGGTCGGCCGGATCGGCCTCCACCCACGTGATGTTGGACTCCGGGACACCCATGGTCTTGGCGATGTAGACCGCCGTGAGGACGTCGAAGCCCGAGTAGGTGTTCCCGGACTTCAGGCCGAGCCCGGGCTGGTCGAACGAGATGCCGATGGTCAGGTGAGGGGCTCCGGCGCTCGTGGGGCCGCCGGCCGTCACCGCCGCCGTCGAGGAACCGCTGGAGCAGGCGGCGAGCGCGAGCAGCGCCGCGGCGCCCGCCGCTACGGGGAGGGCGGCCGTGAGAAGACGAGGGCGCCGTCGTGTGGTTCGCATGTCCGCTCTCCTTCAGGACCGGGGCTCGCCGGAGCCACCGTGGGACGGGGGGCTCGGGTTGGCGCCGCACTCCGCGGGATCGAGGTCGTCGGCGCCCACTCGGGGCCCGTAGGTGGGGCCGTCGTTGGACCACACCGCCTTGAGCCGGCCGCCCGTGTTCGCGACGACCTTCGGCTTGATGAACATCCAGCCGATCTGGAGAAGGATGGCGATGAGCGGGATCCCCAGGACGACGACGAGGAAGTCGGTCTTCTTCCAGAAGTACGGCGACGACTGCCAACCGCCGATGGCGAGCCCGATCATCACGAGCACCAGGAAGACCAGACCGACGATGCTGGTCCACGGGTGCCCCGGCATCTGGAACGGGCTGGCTGGGATGACCCCGCGGCGCACCAGGGACCGCAGCTTGAGCTGACAGAGGAAGATCGTGCCCCACGTGAACAGCACGCCGAGCGCGGCGGCCTCCAGGGCGACCTCGAAGGCATCCGGGGTCAGGGCGTTGAGGACCGCGCCGAAGACGTAGACGACGGACGTCATGACGATGCCGGCCCAGGGCACGCCCTGGCTGCTCATCTTCAACGTGAACGACGGCGCCTGCTTGCTGACGCCGAGGCTGCGCAGCACGCGCCCGGTCGAGTACAGCCCGGAGTTGAGGCTCGACATCGCCGCGATGATGAGCACGCCCTGGATGATCGCGCCCATCCAGTTCGCGCCCATCCGCTCGAAGATCGTCACGAACGGGCTGATGCCCGACTTGAAGTCGCTGGTTGGCAGGATCGAGACGAGCAGCAGGATCGAGCCGCAGTAGAAGACGGCGATACGGAAGATGACCGCGTTGACCGCCTTGGGCACCTCGGTCTTCGCGTCCTCCATCTCCCCGGCGGCCACGCCGACCATCTCGATGGCGGCGTAGGCGAAGACCACGCCCGACATGACGAGGATCGGCCCGTACCAGTGGAAGTCACCGCTCGTCGGCCAGAATCCGCCCGGGTTGCTCCAGAGGTTGTTGAAGCCGGCCTGGTGGCCACCGACGTCGAAGCGGCCGATGACGAGGACGAGGCCCACGATGAGGAAGATGACGATGGCGCCGACCTTGGCGATGGCCGCCCAGAACTCGAACTCGCCGAACGCCCGGGCCGACAGCAGGTTGATGACGAGGACCACGGCGAGCGCGATGAGGACGGTGGCCCATGTCGGCATGAGCGGAAACCAGTACTGCACGTAGAGACCCACCGCGGACAGCTCGGCGATGCCGGTCAGCGCCCAGTTGAGCCAGTACATCCAGCCGGTCACCTAGGCGGCCTTCTCGCCGTAGAACTCCCGCATGTAGGAGACGAAGGCGCCTGACGTGGCCCGGTGCAGCACGAGCTCGCCGAGGGCGCGCATGAGCAGGTAGGCGATGACGCCGACGAACCCATAGCTGAGCAGCAGGGCCGGACCGGTGCTGTGCAGACGCGAGGCCGAGCCGAGGAACAGCCCGGTGCCGATGGCGCCACCGATGGCGATCATCTGCACATGCCGACGGGTCAGTGTCTGCTTGTAGCCCACCTGCTCAGCGTCGAGCGAGTTATGCGCCTGGCTGGGTTCGCTAGTGGGCCTGGGTTCGGTCTGCGTCATGGAATGAGCCCCTCGATCGTCGTCGGTGCCCTGTCCTGCCTGGAGACACTATGGACCTGGAAGGAACCCCAGAGGTTTCACCGAGGTAACCGAGCGTGTCGGTGTCGGTACGGATCCCGTATGCCGGTGAGACGCCGGGTGCCACGGGGCTTTGAGCGCGGCGGGTCAGACCGCCTGGAGCAGGCCGTCGGCGACGAGGGCGCGCAGCGTGGGCAGCACGCGGGCGGTCACCTCGTCGGCGCGCTCGTCGAGCAGCTCGGCGATCGCCGCCAGTGCGGGGCCGGCGGTCAGGGTGCCGTCGCAGACGGAGACGAGCGCCGCGGCGGCGGTGTCGAGGCGCACGACGCGCCCCAGCCCGCCGCCCTGACGCAGCTGGATGACCTGCGGGTCGCGCTCTCCCGGTCGGGTATGCCGCTCCTCCACGACGTCGGACGCGCACCGCCAGGCGGTCGCGAGCAGCTCGGTGTCGTCGTGCTCGGCAAGCCAGGTGCGTGCGGCCAGACCGGCGTCGACCACGGGACCCATGGCCGGCGCTAGCGGCCCGGTCACCTCCACGAGGTCCACCCACGGAGGGCGGTCGGTGGTCGGTCGCTGCAGCACGACGACGCCGAAGCCGATCCGCTCGACCCCGCGGGCCGCGAAGTCGGCCAGCCACGCGGCGTA
>JALZBI010000393.1 GCA_030947565.1 Actinomycetota bacterium | reverse complement strand
GAGCGGTGCAGCGCAGGCGCGGCCGGGGCGACGGTGGGCACCCGCAGCTGGCGGACCGACGCAGGAGCGCTCGGGATGGGCGGAGTGGCCGTGGCCCGGCGGGGCAGGAAGGACAGGTCCACCGGGCCTGAGGACGGGGCGATCGGGATCGGCCTGACACCCGGCTGTGAGGGGGAGCCGGGGGATCCGGGGGCGACCCCCGGGCTCGGCACCGCTAGGGCGAGCAGCAACGAGTGGAGGTCGGCGGAGAAGCCGGGCGTCGGCCCGGAACGCAAGGACGCGAGCAGCCGACGCTCCTCGTCGGCCGCATGGCGGCAGACGAGACAGACCACCAGGTGCTGGTCGAACGCCCGCAGGGCCGTCGCATCGAGGCGACGGTCCACGTAAGCGCTGACCTGCAGGCCGAGGTGTCGCGTCACGGCACTCCGGGGAGTCCAGAGAGGGCCGCGGGGGCCCGGCCGAGGCCGGACCGGCTGCGGGTGGACACCTCCACCACGGTCCGCTCGGGGGCGCGGTGGGCGAGCGACTCGCGGAGCTGGGCACGGCCGCGGTGGATGCGCGAGCGGACCGTGCCCAGCTTCACCCCGAGCGTGGTGGCGATCTCCTCGTACGACAGTCCCTCGATGTCGCAGAGGACGACTGCCGCCCGGAAGTCCGGCGGCAGCGCATCGAGCGCGCGCTGGACGTCGTCGTCGAAGTGGGTGTCGTCGTAGGTCTGGGCCGGCCCCGGCTCGCGGCTGGCCATCCGGCCGGCGGCATCCTCAGGGAGGGCGTCGAAGCGGATCCGCTGCTTGCGGCGCATCTTGTCGAGGAACACGTTCGTCGTGATGCGGTGCAGCCAGCCCTCGAAGGTGCCCGGCGTGTAGGAGCTCAACGACCGGAAGACCCGGATGAACACGTCGTGCGTGAGGTCCTCGGCGTCGTGGGGGTTGCCGGTCAGGCGGTAGGCGAGCCGGTAGACGCGCGCCGAGTGCTGCGTGACGATCTCCTCCCAGGTGGGAGGCGTCCAGACGGCGGACTCGATCGTCGGGGTGGACTCGGTGCTGTCCGGGTGGGTGAAGGCCGCATCCTCGAGGCCCGCAGATGCGGTCAGGGTGTCGGTCACGTGGTTCGCCTTTCGAGAGGTCGCCGACTCGTGTGACGAACCGGTCAACCCCATAGTTCCCGTGGAGCTGATGAGTTTACTGTGCCCCGCCTAGCACGGCGGCAACCATCGGGGCCGACCCTGACCAACCCCTGAACCGGGTTCGCCTGACCCTGAGTCACCGAGTCACCGAGTCACCGAGTCACCGAGTCACCGAGTCACCGGGCCACCGGACGGCCGGACGGCCCGGCCCGTCGTCCGCAGTAAGGTCGAACCATGAGCGCACAGAAGGCGGCCAGCTGGGCGTACGCCGAGGAGTTCGCCCCCGAGAGCGACCTCATCGAGACGGCCCGACACCGCGGCGAGGAGCTGGGATGCACCCCGGTCGGGCCGGGCGCCGGCGCGGCGCTGCGGATGCTCGCAGCCGCCATGGCCGCCAAGGCCGTGGTCGAGATCGGCACCGGCGCCGGGGTCTCAGGGCTGTGGCTGCTGGCCGGTATGCCGTCGGACGGCATCCTGACGACCATCGACATCGAGGCGGAGCACCAACGGGCGGCGCGCGACGCCTACGCCGCGGCGGGCATCGCCCACCAGCGCACCCGAGTCATCGCCGGCCGGGCCGTCGAGGTGCTCGGTCGAATGACCGACGGCGCCTACGACATCGTCCTCATCGACGCCGACAAGCAGTCCTACCCCGACTACGTCCGCGAGGCCCAGCGACTGCTGCGGGCCGGCGGGGTCATGGTGCTGGACAACATGCTGTGGCACGACACGGTCGCCGACCCCGCCGCCCGCGACGAGCAGACCCGGGTGCTGCGCGACCTGGGCAAGGCGATCCGTGACGACGACCGCTTCCACACCACCCTGCTGGCCGCTGGTGACGGCCTCATGGTCGCGGTCAAGCGCTGAGGTCACTCCGGGGTCTCGATGCAGAAACGCCCCCGCACCGTTTCCCGGTGGAGGGGCGCTGCTGGGTCGCGCGGATGGATGCGAGGTCAGGCGACGCCGTCGCAGCCCTGGATCGCGTCGCGAAGACTGGCGGCCTCGCCGGGGGTCATCTCGACGACCAGCCGGCCACCGCCTTCGAGGGGCATGCGCAGGACGATCCCGCGACCCTCCTTCGTCACCTCGAGAGGTCCGTCACCCGTCCTGGGCTTCATCGCCGCCATGGTTCCCCTTTCGTGGGATCAGCGCTGTCCGGCCTCGTGGGCCCGGAACCACAGCGGACCGACGAGTGAGAACACCATTATCCCTGTCCGCGTTGGCGAGAGGAAATCCCCCGGCGCGACGATGATGGCTCCGGCGGCTGCGGTCATGTGCCCGCCGACACCGGCACGACCACCGCGCTGCACACCGACGCACCACAGAGACCGGCAGGGGTTCGACCATGACGACATCGCCCACGACATCTCCCCCTACGACACCCGCCAGCCCCGCCGCCACCGGCGCTGGTGCGGTGGCCGAGCTGACCGTCGCCGACGGCGTGGCCACGGTGACCCTGAACCGGCCCGAGGCGATGAACGCCCTCGACCTCGCCCTGAAGGAGCAGCTGCTCGCCACGCTGCAGCAGGTGGCCGACGACCCCGCGGTGCGATGCGTCGTCCTCACCGGACGGGGCCGGGCGTTCTGCGTCGGGCAGGACCTCAACGAGCACGTCGCGGCTCTGAGACGCGGCGACGAGGCCCTCGGTCGCACGGTCGTCGACCACTACAACCCGATCGTCATGCTGCTGGCCACGATGAACAAGCCGGTGCTCGCCGCCCTCAACGGGGTGGCGGCCGGGGCGGGTGCGTCGTTCGCCCTGGCCGCTGACGTCCGCGTCATGGTCGAGTCCGCCGGCATCAACACGGCGTTCGCCGGCATCGCCCTCTCCTGCGACTCCGGGTCGTCGTGGACCCTCCCCCGGCTCGTCGGGCCGGCGCGGGCCAAGGACCTGCTGTTCTTCCCCCGCACGGTGCCCGCCGCCGAGTGCCTCGAGCTG
>JALZBI010000080.1 GCA_030947565.1 Actinomycetota bacterium | reverse complement strand
CGCTCTCGACACACGACACCAAGCGGTCGGAGGACGTCCGGGCCCGGCTCGCCGCCCTGTCCGAGCAGCCGGATGCCTGGCGCGACTGGCTACGAGCGGCTCAGGAGCTGGCCCGGCCGTGGCGCAGCGAGACCCTCGACGGCGCCACCGAGTACCTCCTCTGGCAGACCCTGGTCGGCGCCTGGCCGCTGACCGAGGAGCGGCTCCAGGCATACGCCACCAAGGCGATCCGCGAGGCGAAGCTGCACACCGAGTGGGCGCAGGTCGACGAGGGCTACGAGCAGGCGGTGGCGGCATTCGTCTCCGGTGTCCTGGGCAGCCAAACGCTCGGGGCCCACATCGAGGCCTGGGTGACGGCTACCGCCGGTCCGACGCGCGCCACGGTCCTCGGCCAGAAGCTGTTCCAGCTGGTGCTTCCGGGCGTACCCGACGTCTACCAGGGCGCCGAGGTGGTCGACCTCAGCCTCGTCGACCCCGACAACCGGCGGCCCGTCGACGTCGCCGCGCTCGAGGCCCGGTTGGCCCGGATCGACGACGTCGGCCTGGGCGACCGGACGGACCTCGACCTCGGCGACGAGAAGCTGTTGGTCACCAGCCGGGCCCTTCGGCTGCGGCGTCAGCATCCGGAGTGGTTCGTCGGACCGGACGCCACCGTAGCCCACGTGCGCACCGACGACGAGCACGCCTTCGCCGTCAGCCGCGGCGACGGGTCGGGGGACCACGTGGTGGCGGTCGTGACGCGGCTGAGCACCTCGCTCGTGTCCTGGGGAGGGTCCGTGGTCGCCGTGCCCGCCGGTCGGTGGACCGACCTCCTTTCCGGCACTACGCATACGAGCCGGGGGGAGCTCGCACTGGTCGACGTCCTCGCCGAGCGGCCCGTGGCCCTGCTGGTGAGAACCGTTGCCTGAGCACGAGTTTCGCGTCTGGGCACCCGACGCGCGACGGGTGCACGTCGACATCGCGCCGATCGGGGGAGTGGTGACGACGACCCCCATGACCCAGGTCACCGGAGGCTGGTGGACCGCGACGAGTGACCACCGAGGCACGCTCGACTACGCGTTCCGGGTGGATGGCGGCCCGCCCCTGCCCGACCCCCGCAGTGCCTGGCAGCCCCGCGGGATCGACGGGCCGAGCCGCACGTTCGACGCGGCCGCCCACTCATGGAGCGACACGGGATGGCCCGGTCCCCGGGGTGGGCGCGGTGTCCTGGGCGGGATCCTCTACGAGCTGCATGTCGGCACCTTCACGGCGGGGGGCACCCTTGACGCCGCCACCAGCCGCCTCGACCACCTCGTCGCGCTCGGGATCGACGTCGTCGAGCTCATGCCGGTCGCCGCGTTCCCCGGCCAGTGGGGCTGGGGCTACGACGGCGTCGACCTGTATGCGGTCCACGACCCCTACGGCGGGCCCGCCGCGCTACAGCGCTTCGTCGACGCCTGCCACCAGCGCGGGCTCGGCGTCTGCCTCGACGTGGTCTACAACCACCTCGGTCCGAGCGGGAACTACCTTCCGCAGTTCGGTCCGTACTTCACGGACCGACACGAGACGCCCTGGGGTTCCGCCGTCAACCTCGACGGTCCGGGCTCGACGGAGGTGCGTCGCTTCCTCGTCGACAACGCGTTGAGATGGCTGCGCGACTTCCACATCGACGCCCTACGCTTCGACGCCGTCCATGAGCTGCGGGACGACTCACCGCGACACCTGCTGGCCCAGCTCGCCGACGAGACCGAGGCCCTCCAGCGCGAGCTCGACCGGCCGCTGACCCTCATCGCCGAGAGCGACCTCAACGACGCCAAGGTCGTCACTCCGACGGCCCAGGGCGGCTGGGGACTCGCCGCTCAGTGGGACGACGACATGCACCATGCCCTGCACGCGACGCTGACCGGGGAGTGCACCGGCTACTACGCTGACTTCGCTGAGCCCGGGGCGCTGGCCAAGACCCTCACCCACGCCTTCTTCCACGACGGCAGCTGGTCGAGCTTCCGCGGCCGGGAATGGGGCGTCAGGGTCAGCCCTGACCAGCACCGCGCCACCCAGTTCCTCGGCTACCTCCAGACCCACGACCAGGTGGGCAACCGCGCGACCGGAGACCGGATCAGCGCGTCGGTCACCCCCGGACAGCAGGCCATCGGCGCCGCCGTCTACCTGCTGTCGGCGTTCACGCCGATGGTCTTCATGGGCGAGGAGTGGGCGGCCTCCACGCCGTGGCAGTTCTTCACCTCGTTCGCGGAGCCCGAGCTGGCTGCGGCGGTGCGGGACGGCCGCCGGGCCGAGTTCGCCGGGCACGGCTGGACGGCGGCAGAGCTCCCCGACCCCCAGGACCCCGCCACCCGGGACCGCAGCGTCCTCGACTGGACCGAGCTCACCGACCCGGCGCACGCGCGGATGCTGAGCTGGTATGCCGCCCTGATCACCGCGCGCAGCCGGCACGCCGACCTCACCGACGACCGGCTCGACGCCGTCTCGGTGGTCGGCGACCCGGAGGGGCGCTGGCTGGTCATGGCCCGCGGTGGCATCCGGGTCGTCTGCAACCTGGCCGGAGAACCGGCCACCATCCCCGTGAACGAGGTCCGTCCCGGCGTCGAGGCCGTGCTCACCTGGGACCCAGCGACGACATCGTGCGCGGACGGGGCCGTGGAGCTGGGCCCGCACGGGGTGGCCGTGGTGCCGGTCGGCTGACGCAACCCGGGCGGCGAGGTATGGTCTAGCCGCTCGCCCGGGCGCTGACGCGTGGTCGTGGGCGGACGACCAACCGGCGACGTGAGGGGAGGTGTCCTCATGTGGGCCGCGATCCGCTACCGACGCGCCCAGGCCGTCGCCCTCCTGTTGGTCTCCGCGCTTATCACCGGCTGCGTGGCCTTCGCCCCTCTCTACGAACGCGCCCTCGAGCAGTCGTTGCTGCGCGACGGTCTGGTGCACCAGGACGCGATGGCGACCTCGGTGGTCGCGCAGGCCGTGGAGACGCGCGACGTGCTGCCGTCGCCCGAGCGGATCCGCTCCGCCTTCCCCGCCGCCCTCGCGGAGGTCTACGACGGGGGCAGCGACCGGTGGAACAGCCGCGTGAAATACACCGGTGTCGGGGCCGCCGCTTCGACCATCGAGGTCTATGGTCCGCAGGTCGCCTGTCAGGGCATCGAGATCGTCCAGGGGAGCTGCCCGGCCGCCGCGTGGGACCTGGCGGTCAGCGCCGACGAGGCCCGGGTCCAGGGCTGGGTCATCGGCACCAGGCTCGCGGCCAAGGAGGTGGTGGTCGGTGTGGCCGACCCCGGACCGCTTCCGCAGCCCTTCGTGGTCACGGGCTTCTACCGTCAACGCGCCGACGTGGGGTACTGGCAGGGGGTGACGCTCGAGGGACGGGCCGGCCGGACAGCCGGCGGCCGCGCGGACACCCCCCTCATGGACGCGTGGGTCACCCCGGCCGCAACCTTCCGGGGGGGATGGCACGCGAGCCGGGTGGACGTCGTCTGGCTCCTCAGGCGCGACGCCGTGACGCTCGAGGGGTTGGACCGCATCCCCCCAGCGGTGGGTGCGATGCGAGCCGCCGGCCTCTCCCAGGTGCCCGCGTTCTCCGTCCGCACGTCCGTCTCCGACCTCGTCACCGGGGTGGTCGAGGGGCAGGACCAGGCCCGGACCATCGTCCCGCTCCTCCTGGGGCAGCTCGCCGTGCTTGCGGTCGTGGTGCTGATGCTGGTCGCCTCCGCGGCCATCGAGCAACGGCGGCCCGAGCTGGCCCTCGGCCGGCTGCGCGGACGCGGTCCGGCCGGCACCGCCGGCATGCTCCTGCGCGAGCTGGGGGTCGTCGTCCTGGCCGGCGTCCCGGTGGGGTGCGCGCTGGCGCTGCTCACCGGTGAGCTGGCCAGGCGGTTCTGGCTGACCGAGGGAGTCCCCTGGGAGCTGCCGCCGTACAGCCTCGTCGGCGCCGCGCTCTCGGGGGTCGCCGCGGTCCTCGCGGTGGCGCTGGTCGCCCGGCCCGTGCTGCGCGAACCCATCTCGACCCTGTTGCGGAGGGTCCCACCGCGACGTCATGGCTGGGCGGTCGGAGTGGTCGACGCCGTGGTCGTGGCCGTGGCCGCAGCGGGCCTGGTCACGCTCCTGAGCGGCAATCTCTCAGGACCGCTGGCCCTGGCGACGCCCACCCTGCTCGCCCTGGCTTCGGGACTGGTCCTCGCGCACGTCCTCGTCCCCGTCGCCGGGCTCGTGGGCCGTCGGATGACCGCGCGCGGACGAGTCGTCGGCGCCCTGACCGCCATCCAGGTCGCCCGACGACCGGCGGTGCGGCGGGTGATGGCCATCATCACCGTGGCGACGGCGCTGACGACCTTCGCGACCGACGCCCTCCTGGTCGGCGCCCGCAACCGCGACGAGCGGGCTCGGGCGGAGACGGGCGCGCAGGCCGTGCTGACCACGTCGGCCCGGGACATCACGGCCCTGACGAGCGCCGTGGCCGCCGCTGACCCCGGGGGGCACACGGCGACGCCGGTGGTACGGATCCGGCAGGGCAGCTCCGACGCCATCACGACGCTGGCCGTCGTGCCCGACCAGTTCGCGCGCGTCGCCGAGCTGCCCCGGCAGCGTGACGACTTCCCGTGGGCCCAGATCGCGAAGAACCCCGCCCCGGACACCATCCTCACCGGGCGGGCGTGGTCGGTGACCGTGAGCGACATCGCGGTGACGCAGGCCGTACCGAGCGGATCGACCCCCAAACCATGGACGCTGGTGGCCTTCCTGGCCCCGGTCGGCAGCCGGCCGTTCGCGGTCACCCTGGGCGAGATCCAGCCGGGCGCAACGGGGCCGCTCATCTTGCGCGGCGACGTCTCGTGCTCGGGCGGGTGCCGGTTGACGGGGTTCGCCGTGACGACGGGGGTGGCGTTCGAGGGGCTGCTCAGGGGGAGCTTCAACGTCGGCGCCCTGACGATGGACGGGGGACCGGCGGCGACGATCGGCGCCGCCGGAGGCTGGCTGTCGTCGGGTCTGCCGGACGCTCCCGCCCAGGAGCGACAGCCGTACGCCCGGGCGAGCGCCACCGGCGACCTCACCCGGCTGCGGCTGGACGTCCAGACCACCCGCGACGACGTGCAGATCACCGCGGCGGGAAGCGGAGCCGCGATCCCAGCCCTCGTCGTGGGCGCGTTGCCGTCCGGAGCGCCCGGCCCGGCGTTCCAGGCGGCCGGGCTCGACGGCATCACGCTCGACCTGACCCGGGCGGCCCAGGTCCCCTACGCGCCGGGCGGCGGTGCGGACGAGGCCATCGTCAACCTCGACGTGCTCGCCCGCCAGTCCACCCAGATCAGCACATTGGGGCAGGCCCAGGTCTGGCTGGCCGATGCGGGCGCCGTGCCGGCCGTCCGGGCGGCGCTGACGACAGCCGGGCTCAGCGTGCTGTCCGTCGAGCTGGTCTCGGACCAGAAGCAGCTGTTCGACCGTTCCGCGTCCGCGTGGGGACTGCAGCTGGCCCTGGTGGTGGGACTCGTGGCTCTGGCCATCGCCGCGGTCGTCCTCGTCCTGGTCGCGGCCACGACGTCACGCGCCCGGGCTCGTGACTACGCCAGCCTCCGGATGGCGGGTGTCGACGCCAGGGTGCTGCGCCGCGTCGGGCTGGCCGAGCAGTGGATCGTCATCGCCGTGAGTGTGCTCATCGGTGCCCTCTCCGGCCTCCTGGGGGGCTCCCTGGCGATTCCGGTCATCCCGTTCTTCACCGTCCCCTCCACCGGTTTCCCCGTCGACACGACCCCGGCGGGCGGCGCCGTGGCCATCGCGGCGCTCGCCAGTCTGGTCGGCCTGCTCGCCGTCGGAGCCGTGGTGGGGGTCCGGGTGGCCGGACAGGCGGCCCTGTCGCGCGTGCGAGACCCGCTATGACGACGACGGCGACGAGCCGCGAGCTGGGCCGGGGCCTCGCCGTCTCGACCCACGGACTGGTGCACATCTACCGGTCCGAGGGTCACGACGTGGCGGCGCTCGCCGGGGTGGACCTCGACGTCCGGGCGGGCGAGATCGTCGGGCTTCTCGGTCCTTCCGGGGCCGGCAAGTCCACCCTGCTCACCCTGTTCGGCGGGTTGATGCGACCCAGCGCCGGGCGGATCCGCGTCGGTGGTCATGACCTGGGCACGATGGACGAGGCCTCCCTCGACGGGTACCGCGCCGGCGACGTGGGGCTGGTCTTGCAGGGCGCCGCCCGCAACCTCGTGCCCTATCTCACCCCGAGCGAGAACGTCGCGTTCGCGCAGTCCTCGGCGCGCGCGGCCGGCCGGCCGGTGCCGACCCCCGCAGAGGTCCTCGAGCTGGTCGGGATCGTGGGCCGGGCACGGTCCTCGCTGGCGTCCCTCAGCCCCGCCGAGCTGCAGCTGACCGCGCTGGGGGTGGCGATCGGCACCTGGCCCGGCCTGTTGCTCGCCGACGAACCGACGAGCCAGCTGGATCACGAGGCCCGTGACCTGGTGCTCGAGGCACTGCGAGGCATCAACCGGCAGGTCGGCACGACGATCGTCATCGTCACCCATGACGCGGAGGTGGCGGCCCGGCTGCCGCGCACGGTCACCATCCGCGACGGCCGGGTCGGTGGCGAGGGTCGCCGCGGCGAGGCGTACTCGGTGGTGTCGGCGGACGGGTCACTTCCCCTGCCTCAGGACGTCCTGGACGCCTTCCCACCCGGCGCCCTCGTCCGGGTCCACCACGAGGGCGGCTCGTGGACGCTGCTCCCGCCTGAGGAGGAGCTCGATGCCTGACGACCCGTATGCCCGTCCGTCGCCGCCCGCGACGCCGTCTTCCATACCAGCCGTGCCCGCCGGGCCCGCCGGGCCCACCGGGCCCGTGCCTCCGTCGGACGAGGCGGTCGTCGTCGACACGCTCACCGTGGTCTACGGGACGCTGACCGCCGTCCAGGACGTGCAGCTCGCCGTCGAGCCCGGGACCTTCCTCGCGCTGACGGGTCCCTCCGGTGCGGGGAAGACCACCCTGCTGTGGGCCATCGCCGGTGCCGTCCCGGCGCATACGGGACGGGTCGTCGTCAGGGGGCGCGTCGTCTCCGGCCGTCGCGGTGGGGTCGACGCCGGCGTCACGCTGATCCCTCAGGGCAACGGTCTGGCCGGCGTCCTGACGGCCTACGAGAACGTCGTGATTCCGCTGCTCGCCACCGGGGTCCCGTCGATCGACGCGGCCACCCGCGCCCGGGCCGCCCTGGCCGACGTGGGACTCGAGGAGTCCGGCGGCCACCTGGTCGAGGAGCTCTCGGGCGGCCAGCAGCAACGGGTGGCCGTCGCCAGGGGGCTGGCCGCGCGGACCGCGGTCCTGCTCGCCGACGAGCCGACCTCGGAGCTCGACCATGTGAACCGGGGCCGGGTGCTCGACCTGCTGCACGAGGCCGCCCGACAGGGGGCGGTCGTCGTCATGGCGACGCACGATCCCGAGGCGGCCGCGGTGGCCGGGGGTGAGATCAGGCTGGACGAAGGACGGCTCACGCCAGTGCGGTGAGCCGGCGAAAACCGTTGGCCACCTGCCCCCACTCGTCCTTACCGTCGTTGTCATGGCTTCGCTCTCCCGCACCCGCGTCGACGTGTCCCGCCTCGATGTGCACGACGACACCCAGTGCGCCGCGGCCTACGCCGTCGTCCGGGCGAGCCAGGACCACGAGCGCCCGTGGAACGACAGCGACGGCTACGAGCCGACCGCCGCGGAATGGCGGTTCGACGATCCCTCGGAGAAGGCCGAGGTGTGGGTGGCCCGGCACGGTGAGACCGTGGTCGGCGTCGGACAGGTCTGGCTGCCGCTGCTCGACAACGTCGAGAAGATGTGGTTCCAGGTGCACGTCCACCCGGCCCACCGCCGGCTGGGCGCCGGCACGGCGATCGTCGAGTGGATGGTGCAGCGCGCCCGTGAGGAAGGGCGGACGCAGCTGCTCACAGAATCGTTGGTGCCGGCGGCGTCGACTGGTGAGCACGCCTATGAACGCTTCGCTGCGGCAACCGGATTCGCGCTAGCGAGCACCGACAAGGTCCGGCTTCTCGCGCTGCCCCTGTCGTCCGGGCGGCTCGATGACCTCGCCGACGTCGCCCGGCCCCGCTGGGCGGACGCTTACCGGCTCGAGACGCACGTCAACGGGCTGCCCGACGACCTGGTCGCCGGTTACTGCCACGTGTCGAACCAGCTCGGGGTGGACGCCCCGACCGGCGACGTGAACTTCGAGGCCGAGTCGTTGGATCCGGTCGTCTACCAGCAGTACCGGCAGCTGGAGTGGCAGCAGGGCCGCACGCGGTTGACCACCGTGGCCGTCGAGCAGCGCACCGG
>JALZBI010000392.1 GCA_030947565.1 Actinomycetota bacterium | reverse complement strand
GCTCAACGCCCCGCCGACGCGCCCGCTCGTCGCGCAGGCGGCGGCGGTCCCCGGCGCCGCTCCACAGGTGGAGATCGACCTCGTCACCCGCGCCTGGGGGACGCAGCTCGATCTGCGGGGCAGCAGCCTGCCGACCGGCCAGGTGCTCTACCTGTCGGTCACCAACCGGGAGGGACACGCCTACGACGTCGCCAGCTGGACGGGCACGCCCAGTGGCCGCACGACGTTGACGGCAGCCTGTTGGATGAAGACCAGCGACATCGCTCAGGTGCAGGTGCATACCCGCGACGGGGGTGCCATCGCGACCGCGACCACCTGACGACCTAGTCTCGGCGGGTGCGCATCGTCTCGCTCCTGCCGTCGACGACGGAGATCCTGTTCGCCGTCGGCGCCGGTGACGACGTCGTCGGCGTGACCTTCGAGTGCGACTACCCGGCCGAGGCACGGACGCGGCGCATCGTCTCGACCTCGTCCCTGCCGGAAGGGCTGTCGGCGCAGGAGATCGACCGCGTCGTCACCGAGCGGATGCGGGCCGGTGAGGACCTCTACCACCTCGACGCCGGGGCCCTGGGTGACCTCAACGCCGACCTCGTCGTCACCCAGGACCTGTGCGCCGTGTGCGCGGTCGACGTCACTGTCGTCGACGAGGCCCTGGCCCACCTGGGCTGTCGCGCCGACGTGCTGACCATCGACCCGCATACGCTCGACGAGGTCATCGAGTCCGTGGTCGCCCTCGGGCGCTCGAGCGGGCGTGCGGCCGAGGCCGGGCTGCTGGTCGAGGGCCTCCGGACCCGGCTGGCGGCGGTCGAGGCTGCGGTGGACGGTATGCCGCGCCCGCGAGCGCTCGTGCTCGAGTGGACCGACCCGCCGTTCGCCCCGGGTCACTGGGTGCCCGAGATGGTGGCCCGCGGGGGCGGGGACAACGTAATCGGCGCCGTAGGGGCCACGTCGTTCCGGACGACGTGGGACGACGCCCTGGCCGGGGCGCCTGAGGTCGTCGTCGTGGCGCCGTGCGGCTACCACCTCGACGGGGCCGCCGAGCTGGCGGAAGCCGTTGTGGCGCAAGGGGTTCTGCCTGACGGGGTCCCGGTGTGGGCCGTCGATGCCAACGCGTCCTTCGCTCGGCCAGGTCCTCGACTCGTCGACGGCGTCGAAGCGCTGGCCGCCATCTTCCACCCGTCCGCGGTGGGCGCTCCCGACCCCACGATGGCGCGGCGGGTCGCCTGACGGGTTCACCCGTCGAGCGTCAGTCGCCGCGAGACGGCGTCGCCCGCCGGGAGCGACTCGGCGTGACGCACTCGGTCCTTGATCGGCACGACATACCCGCCGTTCTTGCGATAGCGACGTCGTCCACCCGGTGCGGCCGCGCGCGGTGACCGGGACCCATGCCTGAATGCTCACGAGAGGGAGCCTGCGGCCCGGCGGGCGAACAGCTCCCGCTCCGGCTGGTTACGGCTCCGCTCGGCCGCCAGCTGGTAGGCCGCGGCGGCCTCAGCGTCGCGGCCCGACAGCTGCAGGAGGTGGGCGCGGACGGCCGGCAGCTGGGGGTACGCCTGCAGTGGTGGTTCTGCGGTGAGCTCGTCCACCAGCGCAAGCCCCTGGGCCGGGTCACCGGCCATCCCGACCGCCACGGCGCGGTTGAGCTGCACGATCGGCGACGGAGAGACGCGGACCAGCCCGGCATACAGCTGAGCGATCTGCCGCCAGTCCGTCTCGATGGCGGTGGGTGCGACCGCGTGACAGGCCGCGATCGAGGCCTGGAGCAGGTAGGGCGTCGGGGGGCCGGGCATGGCCAGGGCGCGGGCGAGCAGCGTCTGACCGCGTCGGATGAGCAGACGGTCCCAGTGGGACCGGTCCTGGTCGGGCAGGAGCACGGCTGCCCCTGCGGCGTCCACCCGGGCGGGAAGCCTGGACGCCTGCAGCTCGAGGAGGGCGTCGAGGGCGAGGACCTCCCGCTCGCCTGGGAGCAGCGCCGTCAGCAGGCGGGCCAGCCGGATGGCCTCGTGGCACAGCTCCGGCCGTACCCAGTCGGTGCCGGAGGTCGCGACGTAACCCTCGTTGAAGACGAGGTAGACCACGTCCAGCACCGAGGCGAGACGCTCGGGCATCTGGGCGGCAGCGGGCAGGTCGAACGCGATGCCTTCTCGGGCAAGGGTGCGTTTGGCTCGTGAGATGCGTTGTGCGGCAGTACTTTCGGAGAGGAGGAGGCCGCGGGCCACCTCCGCGGTGGTCAGACCGCCCAGCAACCGAAGGGTGAGCGCCACCCTGGACTCGGGGGTGAGGATCGGGTGGCAGGTGGTGAACACCAGCCGCAGGAGGTCGTCACCGATGCGGTCGTCGAACATCTCCTCCACCGACCTCGACCCTTCAGTTGCCGCGTCGAGCCGGGCGGCACCGACCGACCGGCCGACCTCGGCGAGCTTGCGCGCATAGGTGACCCGTCGCCGCACGAGGTCGACGGCCTGATGCCGGGCGGTGGTGACCAGCCATCCTGCGGGGTTCGGTGGGACACCGTCCCTGGGCCACTGCTCGAGTGCGGCGACGAAGGCGTCCTGGGCCACCTCCTCACCGAGGCTGATGTCGCCCAGCACCCGGGTCGCCGCGGCCACCACGGCACTGGACTCCATCCGCCAGACCGTCTCCGCACTGCGGCGGGGGTCAGGAGCCGGCATGGGTCACCATGCTCGTCGGCGAGCGGCTCAGAGTCCAGCCGCCGATCCACTCAGCCGGCAGGGGGCTCGAACACCTGCTGGACGCTCGTCGTGCCCTCCCACCCGGCCCAGTGGTCCTGGTGCGCGCGCATGAACCGGGTGGCCCACTCGACCGCCTCGTCGAGGGAGCGCACGTCGTAGACGGCATAGCTGACGATCTCCTTGGCTTCAGCGAAGGGTCCGTCAGTGACGGTGAGGGTGCCTCCGGTGGACGTGACCCGGCTCCCCCCCGCAGCGACCGGGAGGAGGCCGGCAACGTCGACGAGCGCCCCGGAGCGGGTGGCCTCGGCGCCGAGGGCGGCGATGGCGTCCATGAGGGCGGCGGGCGGGGGGGTTCCGGGCTGCGTCGTGACGGT
>JALZBI010000391.1 GCA_030947565.1 Actinomycetota bacterium | reverse complement strand
AGGTGACCTTTGGCCGGCCAAGAGGGCGGAGGGGGACTGACGGGACTGACGGGTCCTGCCGGGTCCTGGCGGGTCCTGCCGGGACTGGCGTGTTCGGCAGGTCCTACGGGTCGACGCGGGGGTGTCAGTGGGGTCGCCTACGTTGACCGACATGGCATCCAGGACGACGGCGCGCGCTCCCGGTTTCCGCTGCGCCGAGTGCGGCTGGACGACCGTGAAGTGGGTCGGGCGCTGCGGCGAGTGCCAGGCGTGGGGGTCGGTGTCCGAGATCGGTGCCGCGGTCGTCCGCACCACCGCGGCCACCTCGGTCACCCGGCCGGCCCTGCGGATCGGCCAGGTCGATGTCAACCGGGCGGCCAGCCGCAGCACGGGCGTGAGTGAGTTCGACCGGGTGCTCGGCGGGGGCCTGGTCCCCGGCGCCGTCGTCCTCGTCGCCGGCGAACCAGGGATCGGCAAGTCGACGCTGCTCCTCGACGTCGCGGCCCGGGCGGCCCGGGGCGGTCAGGACGTGCTTTACGTCAGCGGCGAGGAGTCGGCCGCCCAGGTGCGGATGCGGGCCGAGCGGATCGAGGCGATGGCCTCTTCGCTCTTCCTCGCCGCCGAGACCGACCTGGCCACCGTCCTCGGCCAGATCGCCACCCTGCAGCCCGACCTCGTCATCGTCGACTCGGTGCAGACCATCGCCAGCAGCGAGGTCGACGGGTCGGCGGGCAACGTCAGCCAGGTCCGCGAGGTCGCCGCCAGCCTCATCCAGGCGGCCAAGAGCCGCGGCACGTCAGTGCTGCTCGTCGGCCACGTGACCAAGGACGGCAGCATCGCCGGGCCGCGGGTGCTCGAGCACCTGGTCGACGTCGTCGTCCAGTTCGAGGGCGACCGCCACTCCCGGCTGCGCCTGGTCCGCGCCGTGAAGAACCGCTACGGCCCCACCGACGAGGTCGGCTGCTTCGACCTGTCGGACGTCGGCATCGTCGGCCTCGCCGACCCGAGCGGGCTGTTCCTGTCCCACCGCGACGTGTCCGTCCCGGGCACCTGCGTCACGGTCACGCTGGAGGGCCGGCGACCGCTCGTCGCCGAGGTGCAGGCGCTCATCGTGCAGAGCAAGATTCCCTCGCCCCGCCGGGCGACCAACGGCCTCGACTCGTCGCGGGTGGCGATGATCCTCGCGGTGCTCGAACGGCGGGCCGGCATCCAGGTCGGGGCCAGCGACGCCTACGTGGCCACCGTCGGCGGCGTCCGGATCGGCGAACCCGCCGCCGACCTCGCCGTCGCCCTCTCGGTGGCCAGCTCGGTCGCCGACGCCGCCCTGCCCCCGCACACCGTCGCCTTCGGCGAGGTCGGCCTGGCCGGCGAGATCCGCCCGGTCTCCGGTATGCCGCGGCGCCTCGCCGAGGCCGCCCGGCTGGGGTTCCGCACCGCCTATGTCCCGCGGGGCGTCATCGGTTCAGGTTCGCTCCCCGACGGGCTCCGGGTCCATGAGGTGCCCGATCTCGCGACGGCGGTGGTCAACGCCTTGAACCTGCCGCGCCGTTAGACTCCCGGCGGGCCGTGCGCGCCACGGACGGGCATACCGGCTCGTCGGGCGCGGGACGGCCGAGCCGAAAGATGGAGGGAAGGCCGTGGTCGCGGAACGCAACGGCGACGACCTGCTGCTCGCCACCCTGGCGGCCGTCGCCCCAGGCACCGAGCTGCGCGACGGCCTCGAGCGCATCCTCCGCGGCCGCACCGGCGCGCTCATCGTGCTGGGCAACGACCGGGTCGTCGAGTCGATCAGCAGCGGCGGCTTCCCCCTCGACATCGAGTTCGCTGCCACCCGGCTTCGTGAGCTGTCGAAGATGGACGGCGCGATCGTCCTCGACCGCGACGGCTCGCGGATCCTGCGGGCCAACACCCAGCTCGTGCCCGACGCCAGCATCGAGACCTCGGAGTCCGGCACCCGGCACCGTACCGCCGAGCGGGTGGCCATCCAGACGGGGTTTCCCGTCATCTCGGTAAGCCAGTCGATGCAGATCATCGCGCTCTATGTCGCCGGTCGTCGGCACGTCGTCGAGGGCAGCGCTGCGATCCTGTCCAAGGCCAACCAGGCCCTGCAGACCCTGGAGCGCTACAAGTCGCGCCTCGACGAGGTGACCGGCACCCTGTCGGCGCTGGAGATCGAAGACCTCGTCACCGTGCGCGACATGGCGAGCGTGCTGCAGCGCCTTGAGATGGTCCGGCGGATCAGCGAGGAGATCTCCGACTACGTCGTCGAGCTCGGCGACGACGGCCGGCTGCTCCGCCTACAGCTCGAGGAGCTGGCCGGCGGCCTGGGCAACGACCGCGAGCTCGTCATCCGCGACTACCTCGACGCGACGAAGTCGACCAAGACGGTCGACGAGGCGCTCGCCGCGCTGATGGAGCTCTCGTCGACCGAGCTGCTCGACCTCAACGCCGGCGCCCGGGCGGTGGGCTTCACCATCGTCGGCGACGCCCTCGACAGCGCCGTCAGCCCGCGCGGCTACCGGCTTCTGACCAAGGTGCCCCGACTGCCGGGAGCCATCGTCGACCGGCTCGTCGACCACTTCGACTCGCTGCAGCGGCTGCTGGCCGCCAACCTCGAGGACCTCATGAGCGTCGGCGGGGTCGGCGAGAGCCGGGCCCGTGCGGTCCGCGAGGGGCTTTCGCGCCTGGCCGAGTCGAGCATCCTCGAGCGCTACGTCTGAGGTGACCGAGCCGCTCACGCTCGCGACCTCGCTGCCGCAGCTGCACGAGCGGGTCCTCGGCTGGTATGCCGCCAACGCCCGCCCGCTGCCGTGGCGCCACCCCGACGCGACCCCATGGGGTGTCCTGCTCTCCGAAGTCATGTCGCAGCAGACCCCCGTCGCCCGCGTGGAGCCGGTCTGGCACGAGTGGCTGCGTCGCTGGCCCAGCCCGGCCGACCTGGCGGCCGCTCCGGCCGGGGACGCGGTCCGCGCGTGGGGACGCCTCGGCTACCCCCGCCGGGCCCTGCGGCTGCACGAGGCCTCCCGCGCCATCGTCGAGCGACACGGCGGCGAAGTGCCGCGCACCGTCGACGAGCTCCTCACGCTGCCTGGG
>JALZBI010000390.1 GCA_030947565.1 Actinomycetota bacterium | reverse complement strand
CGCACTGACCCTGCTGTCGATGGCCGCGGCCTTTCATGGTGGGTCTCGGCGTACTTCGCGCCGGAACGAGCGGCGCTGGGGGTCACGGACGCTAGTCGGCACGGCCTACCTCACGCTGGCCGCCCGGCGACCAACCGGCACGGCCTCGTCGCGGTGTGCCTGCTGGTCAGTGCCGTGTCCCTGGCCGCCCCCCTCTCGCTGCGCCTGGGCCGCGTCGCCGGCGGGGCTCCCGCCCGCCGGTAAACTTCGCCGGTGCCCTTGCGTCTCTACGACACCGCCGCGCGTGCGCTGCGCGACTTCGAACCACTGGAGCCCGGCAGGGTCGGCATGTACATCTGTGGCCTGACGACGCAGGGGGCGCCCCACATCGGCCACGTCCGCTTCGCGGTTGCGTTCGACGTGCTTCGGCGGTGGCTCGAGACCGGGCACGGCTACGACGTCACCCTCGTGCGCAACGTCACCGACATCGACGACAAGATCCTGCGCCGCGCGGCTGAGTCCACCGAGCCTTGGTACGCCCTCTCCTACCGCAACGAGCGACTCACCGCCCAAGCGCTCGACCAGCTCGGGGTGCTCCCGGCAACCTACGAGCCGCGGGCGACCGGCCACATCCCCGAGATGGTCGCGCTGATGGACACGCTCGTCGACCGGGGCCACGCATACCCCGCTCCCGACGCCTCGGGCGACGTCTACTTCGACGTCCTGTCCTGGCCCGACTACGGCTCGCTCAGCCACCAGTCGCCCGACGACATGACCGCGGCCGAGGACGCCGACCCGCGCGGCAAGAAGGACGCCCGCGACTTCGCGCTGTGGAAGGGCCACAAGCCGGACGAGCCCGAGACCGCCTCCTGGGCGACCCCCTACGGCCAGGGCCGCCCCGGCTGGCACCTCGAGTGCTCGGCCATGGCCCGCCGCTACCTTGGCGACACCTTCGACATCCACGGCGGCGGCATCGACCTGAGGTTCCCGCACCACGAGAACGAGCAGGCGCAGTCGCACGCGGCGGGGCTCGGGTTCGCGCGCTACTGGCTGCACAACGCGTGGGTGACCGTGAAGGGCCAGAAGATGGGCAAGTCCCTCGGCAACGCCCTTGAGGTGAGCCGGGTCGTGCGGGTCGCCTCGCCCCTCGCGGTGCGCTACTACCTCACCGCGGCGCACTACCGGTCGATGATCGAGTACCACGAGGGCTCGCTCGTCGAGGCGCAGGCCGCGGTCGACCGGATCACCGGATTCCTCGAGCGGGTCGAGCGGATGCGCCCACTCGGCACCGTCGACGGCGAGCTGCCCGTGGCCTTCCAGGAGGCCATGGACGACGACCTCAACGTCTCCGGTGCCCTCGCCGTGGTGCACGAGACCGTGCGCGCCGGCAACAGCGCGCTCGACGACGGCGACGACGAGGCGGCGCACACGGCCGGGGCCCAGGTCGTCGCCATGACGGAGGTGCTCGGGGTCAACCCGCTGTCCGCGACCTGGAGCGCCAACCAGAGCGCGGCGTCCAGTGACGCCCTCGAGGCGCTCGACGCGGTCATCGCCGCGGAGCTCGAGGCCCGTCAGGCGGCCCGGTCCGCGAGAGACTTCACCACAGCCGATGCGATCCGCGACCGGCTGGCTGCGGCCGGTATCGCCATCGAGGACACTCCCTCGGGGGCGCGGTGGTCGCTCGCCCGACGGAACGAGGACCCCCATGCCCGGTAACTCCCAGCGACGCGGCGCGGTGCGCAAGGCGTCCAATGGCACAAAGGGCACCAAGGGCGCCAGCGTCGGCTCCGGCGGTCAGCGCAAAAGAGGGCTTGAGGGCAAGGGTCCGACGCCCAAGGCGGCCGACCGCGAGTACCACCCCGCGGCGAAGAAGGCCCGAGGCGACGCGAATCGCATGGGCGGCAGCTCAGGGGGGGGCTCAGCGGCCTCCGGCGGTCGAGGAGGGTATGCCGCGGGCGGACGGCCGACCGGCCGGTCCGGCCCCATGGGGGGCTCGGGATCGTCCGGCGGCGGGGGACGCCACGGCAAGCCGACGTCGGAGATCGTCGCCGGGCGCAACGCCGTCGTCGAGGCGCTGCGCGCCGAGGTGCCCGCCACGACGATGTACGTCGCCGGCCGGGTCGACGCCGACGACCGGGTGCGTGAGGCCCTCAAGACCGCGACGGAGCGCGGCATCCCCATCCTCGAGACGCCGCGCGGCGAGCTCGACCGGCTCACCGACGGTGGTGTGCACCAAGGGCTTGCGCTGCAGGTGCCGCCCTACCAGTATGCCGACGCAGCCGACCTCATCGACCCGCAGGCACCCGGCATCCCTCTCGTCGTCGCGTTGGACGGCATCACAGACCCCCGAAACCTTGGGGCCGTGATCCGGTCGGTGGCCGCGTTCGGCGGCCACGGGGTCGTCGTGCCCGACCGCCGGTCCGCGGGTCTCACCGCTAGCGCCTGGAAGACGTCGGCAGGGGCGGCCGCTCGCGTGCCGGTCGCCCGGGTCACCAACCTGACGCGGACGCTGCAGACGTTCCAGAAGGCGGGGTTCTTCGTGCTCGGCCTCGACATGGACGGCGACGTCGAGCTGCCGGGACTGGCGCTCGCCACCGAGCCGGTGGTGGTCGTCGTGGGGTCCGAGGGCAAGGGACTGTCCCGGCTCGTGGGGGAGACCTGTGACCAGGTGGTGTCGATCCCGATGTCGTCGGCGGTCGAGTCGCTCAACGCCGGGGTGGCCGCGGGCGTCACCCTCTACGAGATCGCGCGCCAGCGGGCGGCGGCTCGCGGCTGACGCCGAGCGGTCACCGCCACACAGCCACGCTGGGTACGGTGGCGACGTGGCCAAGAGCGCGCGGGCGGAGAACGCCCGACTGAACCAGATGCGGGCCCAGCAGGCCGCGGAGCAGCGCCGCCGCCGGCTGGTCATCGCCGTCAGCGCGGTGGTCGCGGTGGTCGTCGTCGTCGCCGCTCTCGTCGTCATTTCACTCTTGGCCCCGAAGAAGACGGCCGCCGGGTCGACGCCCCTGGACCCGGCGGTCTCCTCGACCCTCACAGGCATACCGTTGGCCACGTTCGACACGGTCGGCGCCGGTCAGGGTGCGTCCAACCCGCCC
>JALZBI010000389.1 GCA_030947565.1 Actinomycetota bacterium | reverse complement strand
GCGCAGACACCCCAAGTTGCAGCGACCAGGGCGCCGGCAGGCCCGTCCCGGCGTCGCCGCGGTGCCACCACCACCAGGCCGTCGACACGGCGAGCATCTCGCCCGACGCCATCAGCAGCTGGCCGGCCGGCAGGCCGAGACCGCCGACGTCACCCGGATGCAGGAACCGCTTGACATAGGTCCAGCCGAGCCCGTAGGACGCGCCCGCAAGCAGCGTCAGGCCGAAGCCCAGGAGGTCGGGACGACCCTGCGCCTGCCACGGCTGGACGATCACGACGACCCCGAGGAACCCCGTCAGAACGGCGACGAGGGTGCGACGGTCCACCCGCTGGGCGGGCATGAGCAGCAGGGTGAAGAGCACGACGGACAGGGGCGTGGTGGCGTTGCCGATGCCGGCCAGGGCTGACGACACCCGTTCCTCCCCGAGGGGGAACAGCGTGAAGGGCAGGGCGCACAGCACGAACCCGCAGACGGCGAGATGGCCCCACACCCTCAGCGACCGGGGGAACCGGGTGCGCATCACCAGTGCCGCGACGACGACGGTCGCGGTGCCGCTGAGGATGCGCAGCGTGGCCACCTGCACCGGGGCGAGGGCTTCCAGGCCGACCTTCATGAGCAGGAAGGAGGCACCCCAGACCAGGCAGAGGACGGCGAACTTGACGGGCCAGGAGACCGTCATGTCGCGGCCCGGTCGGCCAGCTCGTGCGCGGTGTCGAGGCATACCTGCTGAACGCTGCGAGCCTGCGTCGGTGTGAGCCCGGCCAGTCCGCACGCCGGGGTGACCACAACGTCAGCGAGCAGGGGAGCGGGCAGACCGAGCTCGCTCCACGGATCGGCGACCGTCGCGGCCAGGCCGGTCGCGCGGAGCTCCCGCACCGGCCGCCCCCCCGCTGTCGGCACGCACCCGGCATACAGCGTGCGGCCGTCCTCGACGGCGACGGCGACGCCCTCCCAGCCGCGCGGCCCGAGCTGCGCGGTGTCGACGGCGAGGTCGGCACCGGTGCGGCGCAGCAACCCGATCGGGGCGTCGGTCGCACAGCAGTGCAGGACCGGTGTCGACCCCTTCGGGGCGGCCGCCAGCACCGTCTGCAGGGCGCTGAGGGCGACCTGAGGGTCGACGGACCGGACGAGACCGTAGCCGGACGCGGTGGGGAGGCGGCCGTCCAGCACCGCCGGGAGCGACGGCTCGTCGACCTGGAGCACGAGCTCGGCGTCGGGGACGAGCCGGCGCACCGTCTCGAGGTGCCGCCGGATGCCCTCGGCCAGGGAGGCGACGAGGTCGCGCGTCGCGCCCTCGTCGGACACGGCCCGCTCCCCCCGCGGCAGCCAGGTGCCGGCGGCCAGGGTCCAGGGCCCGGCGACCTGCAGCTTGAGCCGCCCGGTCCAGCCGTCGTAGGCCTCGGCCAGCTCGTCGAGGTCCTCGCGCAGAAAGGCCTGGCTGCGACCGAGGTCGCGACCGGGACGGTCGGTGAGCCGCCAGCCCGACGGCTGGAGGTCGACAGGGAGGTCGACGAGCAGACCCAGACCCCGGCCGACGAGGTCGGCACCCGGCCCTCGGTCGGGCAGCTCGGGGAGATAGGGCAACCCCTCGAGGTCCTCCTCAAGGGTCAGCGTGTCGCGGACCAGACGCAGCGTCTCGCGCACGTCGGTGCCCGGCCACGAACCCATCCCGGTCACCGTCGTCACACCGGTGAGGCTAGTCCGGCCGGGCGACACCGCGGCTTCCGGGTTAGCGTCGCCGGTATGCCGCCTCCAGCCGCCTCCCGGACGCGTTGGCTGTTCGGCGACCAGCTCGGACCGCACTTCCTCGACGACGACACCTCGCCCGTGCTGCTCGTCGAGTCGCGAAGGGTCTTCGCCCGACGGGTGTTCCACCGTCAGAAGGCGCATCTCGTGCTCAGCGCGATGCGCCACCGCGCGGCCGAGCTCGGCGACCGGTGCCGGTATGCGCGCACCAGCACCTACCAGGAGGCCCTCGCCGGGGTCGAGGGGCCTCTGCAGGTCGTGCACCCGACGTCCCGGGCGGCGGTGGCCCTCGTCGTCGAGATCGCGGCTGTGCGCGACGTCGACCGGCTCCCGGCGCGCGGGTACGTGACGAGCCAGGCGGACTTCGCCGCGTGGGCGCTGGGTCGTGGCCAGCAACGGTTGCTGCTTGAGGACTTCTACCGCGACGTCCGCCGGCGCACGGGCATCCTGATGGACGGCACCGACCCCGCCGGGGGGCGCTGGAACTTCGACGCCGACAACCGCGAGCCGCCGCCTCGAGGCCGGTCGACCCTGGGCGTCCCGGAGCCACGGTGGCCGGAGGAGGACGAGATCGACCAGGAGGTGCGGGCCGACCTCGACCGGTGGGAGCGCGACGGCGACGTCGAGTTCCTGGGGCGCGACGGGCCTCGCCGGTTCGCCGCGACCCGCGCCGAAGCCCTGGCTGCCCTTGGTCACTTCGTCGAGCACCGGCTGGACGCCTTCGGGCCGCACGAGGACGCCGTGCTCGCCGGCGACCCGTGGATGGCCCACTCGCTGCTCTCCGCGCCGATGAACCTCGGCCTTCTGGACCCGCTGGAGGTCGTCGAGCGGGCCGAAGCGGCCTACCGTGCGGGCCGTGCGTCGCTGGCGTCGGTGGAGGGCTTCGTCCGCCAGGTCATGGGGTGGCGCGACTACGTCTGGCACATCTACTGGCAGCAGCCGGAGAGCTACCGCGACCGCAACCGGCTGAACGCCCGTCGCCGGCTGCCCGACTGGTTCGCGCGGCTCGACGCAGACGCGACCGAGGCCGCATGCCTGCGTCACACCCTGGGCGAGATCCGGGACCACGGCTGGGTGCACCACATCCCGCGCCTGATGATCCTCGGGAACTACGCGGCGCAGCGTGGTTGGCGGCCGGACGAGGTTACGTCCTGGTTCCACCGCGCGTTCGTGGACGGCTACGACTGGGTCATGGTGCCCAACGTCGTCGGGATGTCGCAGCACGCGGACGCGGGGGTCATGGCGACCAAGCCCTACGTGTCAGGCGGGGCCTACCTCAACACGATGACCGACCACTGCGGCCGGTGCCGGTTCGACCCGAAGGTCCGGGT